>JANXRR010000264.1 GCA_025356795.1 Bacteroidia bacterium | reverse complement strand
CCTACATCGTTGAGATGCAGGACACCTCTCTCAACGAATTTTACCTAATTTGCAACCTCGTTAATCGTTTTGCTTTCATGATCGTAAAAAAACTGGCTGTACCTTTTATAAATGAAAAACTTTTGCAGGAGGCAGAGCACTGCTACATTGCCACTGCCCATCTATCTGAAGCGGGCTTCGACTTTATCAGAAGCCGCATTCCTACTAAATGTAAAATGGACTTAGTAACGGGGCTAGATGAGCCCACCACTCCCGAAGTGATGCGCAGAATATGGCGTAACTACCAAGGGCGCATTACGCTCAACATCTATACCAAAACCTTTTTCCATGCCAACCTATATATGTTCGATTTACCCTTTCGCAAAGCGGTGGCGTTTATCGGCTCTGGTGCCTGTACCCTCGAAGGCATCAAAGACCACGAAGAACTTTTCTATAAGATTACCGACCTAAAAGAAATAGAAAACCTGAAGTCGTGGTTTACTGGCTACTTTGAATTTTCAGAACCACTGTCGGAAGAATTCATTCTAGAATATGAGCGGCTATATCCAACCTTAAAACAACGGGAGATACGTTCGCGCCAGGAGAAGAAGCAGTTTATTGCGCTTACCACGGGTGGCTTTAAGTGGGAAAGGGTGTCCTTCAAAAATCAATTCTTTATCAAGGATGATTACCTTACTCTTAGCACTAGTAAAGCCCGCTCCACTAGCCCGGAAATTCAGGTTGAGCGTGAGCGGCTACAAGCAAAGATGGTAGCACTACACGAGACTATAAAACCTCATGCTCATCGACTAAAACTAGTGGAAGACTCTAATCACATTTGCTGTAGTCTCGATCCTGCCAGCCATACAGACAGGCAACTGCGCAGCCTTTGGATTTCGTATGGCCGCAGTGAGGCCGAGTTGAAAAAGCACACACCCCCGCTTGGCAGAGGAGATACCATGTGCATACAAGTGGTTCTTCAACAAAAAGAAATTGGCATTTGGCTGGTTCCGGGAATGGAAGGTGGCGGCCAAATAGATCGCGAATATTTTAAAAGCACTATGAACGATGTCGAATATCGTAAACAATTCTTTGCGTTGCTCAAAGGCCTAGGTGCTGGCTATTGGATAGAAGTAGCTGGCGACAGAAGAACGGTGGATGTATTTGCACAAGACGAAGTAGTCTGGGAATTTACCAAGGCCGATCAGTGGATGCATTACGCATTTGTTATCGGCAGGAATTATGTGGTGGGGAGCAATGAACTAAGCACAGAACAAATTACTGAAACAATTACCCAGCAAATGGATAAACTGATTTTAGTTTATAGGCATTTGTTGAAGAAAGGTTAATAGCAACTAACATGCACTGGTGAGGGCAACAACAAGTAACAATTAACTAACAACTATTCTGTATGTCAGCCCGAGCTTGTCTATGTGCAATGTAAGCCTGAGCTTGTCGAAGGCCATGCATTATCTCCTAACAACAGTTAATAAACAAAGATCGGCTCGTTACCTCGCGACAACTTACAGTAACGACTCAAAACTATATTGCGCTTCTTGCCAGAATTGATCGAGCGCTATGATGCGTGGCTTGAAAAACGATATCAGAGTGGGCCAATGCTCTTTGTTAAAAACCGATACACCTTGCAACTCTTTGTAAATTCTGCTCACAACTTTTTCTTCCGTTACAGGTGCATGCTGTTGCCACTCCCATTCTTCCGCCAAGGTGGTGTGAAGCATTGTTTTCAATTCTTCACATTGCTGAAAGTAAAGCTCTCGAATGCCAGGATCAGCATGTTCTATCGCAATACAGATAATGGCAGATTGTTGGCTTGCATCCATGCGAAAATGCACATCTTTAATAGCCGTGCGGTAATTAATCCAGTTGATCTTTATGCCATCTGCCGAAGGCACTGGGTTCATATACCGACCAAAAGCAGTCCAAAATTCCTCCTTCAGGTGCGCAGCTTCATCGCGTTTATACACGTTGCAAAGAACGGCATAGATGTATCATACTCCCAACGAATTTGCTAAATTTAAACTTAACATTATACACTATGACTGCCGACCGTGTTTTTCAAATCTGTAACAGCATTGCGCCCCTTGCTTGGATTCTATTAGTATTCTTCCCGCGTTGGAAATGGACAAAAATTATCATCCTGCAAGGAATCGTTCCCTTGATTCTTGGCCTTGTTTATCTCAGCTTGATCGTATTATTTTTTGGGGAAGGGGAAGGCGATTTCAATTCATTAAATGGTGTGATGAAGTTGTTTACCAATCCATGGACAGTAACCGCTGGGTGGATCCATTACCTAGCGTTTGATTTGTTCATAGGCAGTTGGGAAGTAAGTAACAGTAAAAAGTTAGGAATAAAACATTACTTGATAGTACCTGCCTTACTCCTAACCTTTTTCTTTGGGCCGATTGGGTTGTTGTTGTATTTCTTGATCCGAGCTATTAAGACGAAGAAACTGCTACATGAGAATTTTTGAATCTTCACCTTAACATTGGTAACAGAAAGTTATTGGGAACAAACATAACACGAACACGGTTTAATCAGTACTTTAGTCGGGCAATATTGTAAGTTCATCGGAAAAACTAAAGTTCTATTTACTTTATGCCTGATATTTGTAAGCTTCGTTAGCTAAAATTAAAAAACTATGAAAACTTCGACATTTTTATCAGCAGCCATATTTGTATTGGCATTCTCTGTATTATTTACTTCGTGCAAAACTACGGAGGTAAAGCCTCAGGAGGATACTCTTCCACAATCTTTTGGAGTAGACATTCCATCTTCCATTAGCAACAATGTAGGTGTTTCTGGAGGCCGAATATCAGGCCGTGAAAACGATGTGATAAATGGCAACAATATTTACAAAAATCTGAATACATTTATTTCAGTGGGTGAAGGGGCCTCCAAACTTGTGGAAGCATTTATTGCTGGCATAAGAAAATATAAAATAGACCGCGTGCTGTCGGTTAGTTATGTGAGCGAAGATGATACCCGCTCCAAAAATTTAGTTGTGTCGCAAAATGTAACCTTTGAAACAAAGACATGGGATTTTCAGCTTACCATTACCGATGCCGATTCAGAGAAAAATAGTGACGGTGGCAAAGGCTTACAAATTTTTTGGAACAAGAGCAGCAAGGCGACAGGCATAGCTATTATTAAACCGTATAACTTCGACAGGGTAAAAAATGCCAATGCGAAAGATGCCATCTTACGCATCGACTATGCTGAAAATGGTAGTGCTAATTATGATGCTGAAATGCTGGTGACCATTGTAGGCCTTCCGCTTACTGGCACAGGCACAGATAAATTTTCGATCAACAACTTAAAGATGTTTGCAGGTAAAAAAGGAGCGGTAGTGGATGTGTATGGAAATAGTAATCACCCTAATGCCAAACTGTTTTCAGGTTCACAAGGTTTCAACTGGGCTTTTGTTGCCGCTGGCAATGATACTGATAACATTGGCGTAGCCGAAGTGGGCTTACCCGCAAGTTCACTTGATAACAGCGATCGCAAGGTATTGCTAAAAGACAATTCGATAAAGGCAGTGTTTACGCGCGAAATAAATTCTGCCTTTCCTGGCATTAATGCAAACGATCTCGCTGCTTACCTGGCCAGCACCAATGCACCAGGGTACTTCAGCAAAAGTGGCTTTGTAGCAGCCGCTGCTTCACCTGGTGCAGGTTGGGATGCCCTCACGCCAAGACTTGAAACGTTAAGTCCTTTCAATCCAAAAGTAATAGGTAACCTTACATTATCTTTCAAATAATTAACGCTCCACGTAATAATAAAAAACCCTCTGGCACAAGTCGGAGGGTTTTTTTTTAGCTGTCAGCAAACAAAAATTAACTAAGGAATTAAAATAAAAAGGAATTTCATCTTAGGTGAAATTCACCAATTAAAATGTTGATTCAATTATTTTATACTTCTACAGCCTTGCTTACTTTTCTGTAGGTATAAGAATGGTAGATATGCCTTCTTCCAAAACGATCGGGGGTATCAGAGTTTACAAATTTATTGTAGATGCTACTTGGCACACCAAAATATTCGTAGCTACTTCCGTCAGCAAAGTTTATTTGAAGTGTTTGTGATTTGTACTTGAAGTCAGTAATCTTCGAGGCTGTAATCACTTCGGTATATTGCTCTAGTTGTTGTGCATGGGTTTCGGGAGCAATGCTTACCAACAGGTGATACGATTCAATAAAGGCTTTGCTTTTTTCTTCTGCTTCCAGTTTGGCAGCTTCGTTGTCCTGGATTTTATCTGGATGCCAATCCTTCATAAAATTCCTGTAAATGGTTTTCAATTCCTTTAGCTCAACAGCTTTGTCGACCCCTAAAAGTTTTCTGGC
>JANXRR010000092.1 GCA_025356795.1 Bacteroidia bacterium | reverse complement strand
AACCATAACGGGCAACAGCTGGGGGAACCACCCGCACACCTAATTGTTGATAGCTCCTTTTCAAGGCAATTTTATCATGATACTCATAGGGGCCAACTTCAATGGTTTCCATTTGCTGAATTGGAAAGTAAAGTATAACAGCTTTCTTTATCCACTCATTTACTTTCCATTCGCCTTCAAGATTTTCTGCCACTCTCAATTGCCCTTTATCCAAGCGCTCTACCACCGACCTGATGGCAGCCTTTATCTCTTCCGATTTCAACAACTCCCTATCTAACCAAGCCTTTTCAATAGTAATTTGAAGATCCATTCTTTTACTCTCATTTTAATTCGCATGCAATAAAATCAAAATTTTAATATGCTTCACCTTGCCATCTCCAAGCTTAAACCTATGTATAACAAAATAATAAAGTAGAGGTTAAAGAGGGAGGTTTTAAGCCTATGAATCAACTTAAAGTAAATTTTTTAAAAATATTGTAAATAATTGATTTTAAAATATTTATGAATAACAACAGAATATTATTTGGCAGGAAATAATTACTTCGTTTTGATACTAATCAAACAAAATAAAATAAATGAGGGGATGGTCTTTTTAGAACTCTGAATGCAAAAAGAAGCAAGTAAATAATCTAAAATAATTTTTAGGCCAATCTAAAATTATATCTTTGCAGCAAGTTAATTTCTATCCATGCTAAGCCTTACAGAAGAAAACTATCTCAAAGCAATCTACCACCTTTCGGAAGGAGGAGCGAAATCTGTTCTTACTAATGACCTGGCAGAAGCCATGTGCACCAAGGCTGCTTCTACCACCGATATGATCAAAAAACTTTCTGCAAAAGCATTGATCAGTTATGAAAAATATTATGGTGTAAATGTGTCGGCAAAAGGCAAACAAGCGGCACTTTTGATCATACGGAAACACCGGTTATGGGAAACTTTCCTTGTTCAAAAATTGAACTTTACGTGGGATGAAGTCCATGAAGTTGCTGAGCAATTGGAGCACATTCATTCTGTTCATTTAATTGATAAATTGGAAGAGTTTTTGGGGTTTCCCACAGTTGATCCACATGGAGATGCAATTCCAGATAGGAAAGGAAACATCAAACTATTACCGCAGGTGGGGGCCGATCAACTAAAAGTAGGCTATCAAGGAACCATCATTGCCGTGAAAGATTCCGATTCCAATCTGCTTAAATACCTTGACAAAATTGGGGCAAAGCCAGGCAAAAAATTAAAAGTTCTTGCCAGGGAAGAATACGATGAATCAATGGAAATTATGATTGACGACAACAAGGTTTTTTTGTCGAAAGATGTATCTAAAAATATTTTGGTAACAGCATAAATTATGGACCTAGAGAGTATTGTTTCACGAAAGTCATTGGGAGAATCTCATGCTTCGATAGATGCCTCAGGCAGACGCGGCTGGAAGAAGTTGCTGGCCTTTATGGGACCCGCATATTTGGTGAGTGTTGGGTACATGGATCCAGGCAACTGGGCTACCGATATTGCCGGTGGCAGTCAATTTGGCTATACCTTGATTTGGGTGCTTTTAATGAGCAACATGATGGCGTTGCTGCTTCAAAGTTTAAGCGCCCGGCTGGGCGTTGTGCGGCAGCTTGATCTGGCGCAAGCCTCCCGAAAATCCTATCCTCCTATTGTTAATTTCTGTTTATGGATATTGGCAGAGGTGGCCATAGCTGCATGCGATTTGGCAGAAGTTCTTGGAATGGCCATTGGGTTGCAATTACTTTTTGGATTGCCGTTAATCTGGGGCGTTTCATTAACTGTGTTGGATACCCTGCTGCTACTGGTTCTTCAAAGCTATGGCATGAGGAAAATTGAAGCGTTTATCATAGCATTAGTAGTAATTATTGGTGGTGCATTTTTTGTAGAGATGCTTTTGGCAAAGCCTGCTTTTGGGGAATTGGCAAAAGGATTTATCCCAAGTTTACCAAATGACCAAGCCCTATACATTGCCATCGGCATTATTGGGGCAACTGTTATGCCTCACAATCTTTACCTACATTCATCTCTGGTTCAAACCCGAAGAATTGACAATTCTGAAAAAGGAATTTGGCAAGCCATAAAATATAATGTTATAGATTCAGCCATTGCCCTCAACGCTGCCTTCTTCGTAAACTCAGCCATACTGGTGTTGGCGGCAGCTACTTTTTTTAAAAACGGACTTTATGAAGTAAGCGACATACAAAATGCACATCAATTGTTGGCTCCCATGCTAGGCACGGCTCTCGCTCCTACCCTTTTTGGAATTGCATTAGTGGCCGCTGGGCAAAGTTCAACAATTACCGGAACGCTTGCAGGCCAGATTGTAATGGAAGGTTATCTTAACTTAAGAATTGCACCTTGGCTCCGAAGATTGATTACTCGGGTAATTGCAATCATACCAGCCTACATTGTTATTTTAGTTTATGGTGAAGGTAAAACAGGTGCCTTGCTTGTGCTGAGTCAAGTAGTGCTTAGCTTACAACTTGGGTTTGCCGTAATACCACTTATTCATTTTACCAGCGACAAAAAGACCATGGGCATTTATGCCATCAAACCTTGGCTAAAAATAGCTGCTTGGTTAATAGCTGCCATAATCGTTTCCTTAAATGTGAAGTTGGTAATGCAAGAAATCTCTAGTTGGCTAACAAATGCCGGAGATAACGCATGGATGATTTTGACATTTGCCATACCCATTTGTGTAGGTGCCGCTATGTTATTGGTCTACATAACAGCAAAACCTATTATTGATTCACAAGCACTTGAAAGAATAGCCAAGATTCCACACGGCACAGCAGTTACACTTGCCCCCATCATTGAAAAACCTGTTTATAAAAAAATTGCCATTTGCGTTGACTTCTCAAACATGGATGCCCTCACCATTGCCAGTGCCATTGCACAAGGAGGAAAAGAAGCTCAGTATGTTTTACTGCATGTGGTAGAAACAGCCGGGGCAATGGTTTATGGAAGCGAAATTGATGACCATGAATCCATGCAAGACCAAAACGCGCTCCATGATTACTCGAGTCAATTACAGCAGCAGGGATTTCAGGCTCAAATACGGATTGGCTATGGTAATCCGCGTAGAAGAATACCTCAATTGGTAAAAGCTTTTGATGCCGATCTTTTGGTGATGGGTGCCCACGGGCATAAATTTCTAAAAGATTTAATCTTTGGAGCTACCGTTGATACGGTAAGGCATAGAGTAAATATGCCCGTGTTTATTGTTCGCGAAAAAATATAATCCTTCACACCACTCACTTGAATTTTAACAACGATACAATCATTGCACTTGCCACCGCACAAGGCATCAGTGCCATTGCCGTAATCAGGCTTTCAGGTAAAAATTCAATTATACTAACACAACGAGTATTCAAAGGCAAGAATTTACTCGAGCAACCTACACACACACTGCATTTCGGAACCATTATGAATGGCGATAAAATGATTGACGAAGTCTTGGTCTCAATCTTTAAAGAGCCAAACTCATTCACCAAAGAAAATGCAGTAGAAATTTCTTGTCATGGCTCGCCAGTAATTGTGAAGGCAATTTTAAAAACGTTTTTGAAAGAAGGTGCACGATTGGCCGAACCGGGCGAGTTTACAAAGCGAGCATTTCTTCACGGTAGATTTGATCTGGCGCAGGCCGAAGCTGTAGCAGATTTAATTCATGCCGAGACTGACAATGCGCGACAAGCTGCACTGAACCAAATGCGTGGTGGCTTTTCAACAGAAATAAAAAGACTGAGGGAAGAGTTGATCCATTTTGCTTCCCTTGTTGAACTTGAATTAGATTTTGGTGAAGAAGATGTTGAGTTTGCCAAGCGCGATGACCTTGCCATTCTTATCAAAAAAATACAATCGTACTTAGTAACATTGATTCACTCCTTCGATCAAGGCAATGTTATAAAGAATGGAATACCAACAGTAATTGCGGGCAAGCCCAATGTGGGCAAGTCAACCTTGTTAAATGCTTTGCTCAATGAAGAGCGGGCCATAGTCTCCGAAATCGCAGGCACTACCCGCGATGTAATTGAAGATGAAATACAGTTGGGGGGCATCACGTTTCGATTTATTGATACTGCCGGCTTGCGGGAAACCAAAGATGTGATTGAAGCCATTGGAGTAGAACGCACCAAAGAACAGATGCACAAAGCATCACTTATACTTTACATGTTTGATGTTACAGATGTAACCGACCAAGAAATTGCAGCTGATTTAGCTGGGCTCGATGAACTTGGTATACCCTATCTTAAGATTGCCAACAAACTTGATAAAGCATCGTCACAATTAGTAGAAAAATTAAAAGCGCAGGATTTTATTTTTATATCGGCCTCTAATAAAATAAACATTGAGCAATTAAAAGATACTATTCTCAATCGCTTCAAAATAAATCAAGTGAAACAAGGAGATGTGCTAGTTACCAACTTAAGGCATTATGAAAATCTGCTTCAAACACATCAGGCCCTTGATAGGGTATTGGAAGGAATGTCTCAACATATCACAGGCGATTTTCTAGCTATGGACATTCGTCAATCGTTGCATTACCTTGGTTTGATTACCGGTGAAGTAACCACCGATGATTTGTTGGATAATATTTTTAGTAAGTTTTGCATTGGAAAGTAACTACCTTTCTTTTTACCATCTTACTACATGCAATTCTTTACAGAAAAGAAAAATATTCACGAAAAATTTTCTATAAAGTCCTACTTCGATAATTACATGGAATTACCTTTACTTATGATGGTGCCTATCAGAAAGTAACCAAAACTCAATTTCCTTTTATCCAACCTCCATCTACAGCCAGCGCCTGCCCTGTAATATAGCTGGCTCGCTCACTTACTAAAAAAGCAGCTGTGGCTGCAAACTCTTCAACAGTGCCAAAGCGCTTCATAGGTATGCTTTCTATTACCTTATTTAGTTCAGGGTTTTTTTCTATCAAATGCTTAAGTCTGTTTGTGTCGGTATAGCCGGGCATCAGGTTATTAACGGTAATGCCGTAGGCAGCCACTTCATTGGATAAGCTTTTCACCAAACCCACTAAACCAGTGCGCACTGAATTGGATGACATCAAATTATCAACAGGTTGTTTTACTGTAATGGAAGTGATTGCAAGTATCCTACCGTACCGTTTTGCTTTCATACTGGGCAGCACTCGTTGAATAATATCCACAGCACTTAAGAAAAGTAAATTGTAAAGATGTTTCCAATCATCTAGGTTAAATTGCTCAATGCCCCCTGCGGCAGGCCCACCGGTATTGGTCACCAAAATTTCAATGGTGCCAAAAGCTTCTATGCTTTGCTCTACTAATTGCTTACGCTGTTCCTCACGCGTAAGATCACAAATAAAAGTTACCACTTTTGTAGGAGCAAAGACTTCAATCTCAGCTTTTGTGGCTGCCAGCGCTTCTGAGTCGGTACCACAGATTATAACCTTGGCACCTTCCTTGGCTAGTTCAATAGCAACGGCTTTCCCCAACCCCTTACTTGATGCTAATACTAACGCCACTCTATTGTGCAATCCTAAATCCATTTCGCGTGTAGTTACTTTCTCAAATAATCATCCGAGCTATTAATCCAATCTTGTCTTGGTGGAGCAAAAGTATCCGTTTCTATTACCTTTCCAATCATCAATGCTTTATGGGGTTTATTGCCTGGAATAATTATGGAATCGCCCGGTAATAAATCAATATAATTTTCTTCATTATGATCGAACCAAAATCGAAGCATACCTTCAATAACTTCTGTGATTTGTTCATTGTCATGCGAATGCCAAGGTACAGTAAATCCGTCTTGGAATTCCATTCTTGCAATCATAACTTTTTCTCCATAAATAAATTTTCTTTTCATTTTCGGATTCACTTGTTCTTCCGGCACAGACGCCCAATTAATTTTTTGCATAGTCAATTAAATTTAATTAGTAAGCTTCAACAGGAACCAACCAATGGCGAGTGTCTTTAATTCTCCCCGCCCTTAATCCGTTGATTTCATTATACAACATTTTACTGATGCTTTTCTCTACAACTGGCAACACCATTTTTGTTTCACCATGGGTGATCTCAGAAATATGTGAAACCACTGCCGCTGTACCCGACCCAAAAGCTTCATTCAAAATACCTTTTTTGTAAGTGTCTAAAATTTCGTCAATATAAATATCTCTCACCTCAACTTTGATATTCTTCTCTTGAAGAATATCAATAAAATAAGTGCGAGTGGTTCCCTTTAAAATAGCACCTGTAAGTTTGGGAGTTACTACTGTATCACCAATTACAAAGAATAAATTCATCATACCTGCTTCCTGAATTTTTTTAAATTCGGGACTTTCCAACCAAATAATTTGATCATATCCTTTTTGTTTTGCCAACTCGCTTGCCATTAATGAGCCCGCATAGTTGCCCCCTGCTTTAGCTTCGCCTGTGCCTCCAGGCACTGCTCTAATAAGTGTTTGCTCCGTTATTAATTTAATGGGCGCAGTAAAATATGGCTGCACAGGTCCTGTATAAATGTAGAATACATAGGAGTTGGATGGTGTAACAGCGAGCGAGCTTTCTGTAGCAAACATGGTTGGGCGTACATACAAAGCACTACCCTCCGCTTTCGGAATCCAATCAATCTCCAATGCTATCAACGTTTTTAAGGCTTTTAAAAAAAAATTGGCCGGCACCGTTGGCATGCAC
>JANXRR010000072.1 GCA_025356795.1 Bacteroidia bacterium | reverse complement strand
TACAATTCTTTTAAATTGCCAAAGAATGCACACTATTCAAAAGGGGAGGTATTGGTAAAGGTTAAACCAGAACATAAAAATCTTTTTCAGTCGTCCACTGCATCAGGCCGAGTGCTAGGCATATCGGCTGCATCCGCACCGCTGATTCCTGATGTATTATCAAAACAAGGACTGGCAGGCCGACTTCAAGCACCAACCATTGATATATCGTCTTATTATAAATTAACTTTTGATGCCAACCAAGATGTTGAATCTTATATTAATGAGCTTTATGCCACGGGGTATTTTGAAATTGTAGAGCCTAATTATGTTTACACATCGCACGTGGTTCCGAATGATCCGCAAGCAATAAATCAATACCATCTTCAAACCATAAAAGCATATGAGGCTTGGGATCTTGCCAAAGGCAGCAGCAATAGCGCTGTTGCTATTGCCATTATTGATTCGGGTGGAGACTTGGATCATCCTGATTTAAAGGACAATCTCTACATAAACACAAAAGAAATAGCTGGCAATAAAATTGATGACGACAACAATGGATATATTGACGATGTGCAGGGTTGGGATTTTATTGGAGCCGATACTCTAAATGCCAACAATTCAAATTTTATTGGTGATAGTGATGTAAGGATCACAAAGACTGGCGATGCAAGCCACGGAACGTGGACTGCCGGATGCGCCAGTGCTTCAACAAACAATGGCATAGGCGTGGCAGGAGTTGCTTATAATACTAAGTTATTATTCACTAAGCACTCAGCCGACAATCAAAAATCAACGTCAGGCTCAGTCTATAATGCATACGCTGGTGTATTGTATGCAGCCAACCAAGGAATAAAAATAATTAACTGTTCATTTGGTGGCACATCCAGAAGTCAAATCATTCAAGATATAGTGAATCATATTGTTGTAGACCTCGGATGCTTAATTGTTGCCTCGGCAGGCAATGATAATTCTTCGGATCCAAATTACCCAGCAGCTTATGATAACGTGATTTCTGTTTCCGCTACAGACTCCAATGATAAGAAAGCTTCTTTTTCAAACTTCGGCTCCACTGTTGATATAGCCGCACCAGGAGTAAACATACTTACCACTGGCTACAAAAGTGTTTATAACACCGAAAGCGGCACTTCATTTTCGTCTCCAATAGTTGCAGGTGCGGCAGCGTTAGTATGGGCTAAAAACCCAACCTTCACAGCCGTTCAAGTAGCAGAGCAGCTAAGGGTGAGTGCGGATGAATCAGCTTTAAATACCGCAAATCCTAACCTTGTTAAACAACTGGGTAAGGGTAGACTGAATGTAAAAAATGCACTCACGGTTGAACTCCCCTCCATTCGGGCGTCTAACTCTAAATTATTAAACGTAAACGGTCTTGCTGCACAACCCGGTGAGAAAGCATTTCTCACCTTCAATTTTACAAATTTTTTAAAACCTACCTCCAATGGTATTCAAATATCAATTTCTACAACTTCATCAGTAGCCACCATAACTAAGGCGGCTATTGCTCCCGGAAGTATTGCTGGCGGAGCTACAATTTCCAATAAACTAACTCCATTTGAAATAACCATAGCATCCAACGCTTCCGAAGACGCAAGCATAGATTTATTGATTGTATATTCAGACGGAAGTTACTCAGACTACCAATTGGTGAGTTTCTTGGTGAACCGATCATTTATTGACGTAGATAAAAACAACGTGACAACAACTATGACGGGCATTGGTAGAATTGGCTATGCTGATACTGAAGGAGACCGATTTAAAGGTAGCGGGTTCAACTTCAACAACTCATCTATGCTTTTCGAGATGGGTCTTATCATGGGCACCTCATCCTCCAATTTGTTTAATAATGTAAGGGGCGCAACTACAAGTGGCTATGATCAAGATTTTACTTCAGTCGTTAAAATTAAAGAAACGATTCCTGGAGAGAGGTCTTATCAGGAAGTTTTTGGAACCCTCAATGATTCACCTACGGCAGGCCAGGAGAAAGTATCTGTAAACTATCGCAGCTTAGTTTGGAAGGAAAAACCGTACGACCGTTTTGTGATTTTAGAATATAAAGTGAAGAACCCAACCACGCAGCCTATAACAGGTTTCCACTTTGGGGTATTTGCAGACTGGGATATAACCACCAATGGTGCTGAAGATGCAGCCGATTGGGATAATGCAACTAAAATGGGATATGTGTACCCTGCCACTTCTGCCGCCAAACCAATTGCAGGTATTCAAGTTTTGACAGGAACACCAGAATATTATGCCATTGATAATGATCAAAAAATTACAGGAAATCCTCTTGGGCTTTACGATGGATTTACCAAACAAGAAAAATTCACTTCCATCTCCAATGGACTAGGAAGATTGCAGGCAGGAAAGACAAATGCTGCCGGAAATGACGTTAGCCATGTGGTTTCAAGTGGGCCCTATACCCTTGCCCCAGGGCAAGAAATAACGTTAGCCTTTGCACTTCACGCGGCAGCCAATTTAAGTGACTTAAAAGCCTCGGCAGTGTATGCTGATTCAATTTATAACTATACACTCAAGGCAATCAAAGTCATAGGTACAGATGTAACTACTTGCTATGGCCAACCTGCAACGTTAAACGCAAGTGGTGCCTCAAAAATAAAGTGGTATAAGAATCCTACTGGCGGAACCGCTCTTTTCACAGGAAACCAATTCGCAACAGGCAATTTATTTAACGACACCATTCTTTATGTTTCAAATGCCGAAAAATCTTACGAAAGTGTTAGAACACCAATTAAAGTTTCAGTAAAATCCAACCCTTTGGTTTCAAGTTCAGGCTCGGCCACTTTTTGCGAAGGTCAATCAATTATACTTTCAGTTGCCGATGCCGATTCTTACTTATGGAGCACGGGCGCAACTACTAAAACTATTGAAGTGAAAACAGCTGGAAATTATTCCGTTACGGTAAAAAATGCTGCACTTAACTGCCAGACCACCTCTAGTGCTGTAACCGTAAAAGTAAACCCTGGCCCCACGGCCAAGTTTAAATTGCCCTCTTCCATAATTTTGTTCACGCCCACTACATTTACTGACCAAAGTACTAGCGCCACCTCTTGGGCTTGGACGTTTGGAGATGGCTCAACAAGTACGCTTCAAAATCCAACTCACACCTATAACGACATTTTTAATGCAGTCGTAAAGCTTACTGTAACCTCTAGCAATGGCTGTTCAAGTAGCGTGTCAAACGCAATTTCTGTAATTACTGCCGTAGAAGATAATTACTCAACCCAGGTCTTTATGTATCCAAACCCCATTAATAGTAATTTTCTCACGATTGAAATTTCTCCAGCTTTAAAAGCAAAAGGCGTAAACCTGATCACTACTTTTGGTCAGACCTTATTTGCACAAGAAATTTCATCTGAACCTGATAAAGTTATCATTCAAATCCCTGTGTCTGGCTTTCCAACGGGTATGTACCTCGTTCAAATAAAGACTGAAAATGGGGACATTATAAAAAAGGTAATAAAGGCCCAATAAAGGCTGCCAGAATCAAATAATTATACAGCTAATTTAATTTATCAAATATTTAATATCAAGTTTCTACTTAAACTTATTATTCTGTGTTTATTTTTGCGGGATTTAATTAGCCCCAAAACCAAATGCCTAGAGATAGAAGTATCCGTTCAATTTTAATCATCGGTAGCGGCCCAATAGTTATTGGTCAAGCGTGCGAATTTGACTATGCTGGTTCGCAAGCTTCACGTTCGCTTCGCGAAGAAGGGATTGAAGTGATTTTGATCAACTCTAACCCCGCCACCATTATGACGGATAAGGTTACTGCCGATCATATCTACCTCAAGCCCCTCGAAAAGAAATACATACGCGAAATTTTAGAGAAACACCATGTCGATGCGGTTTTGCCTACCATGGGCGGTCAAACAGCTCTCAACCTTTGTATTGACTGCGAGAAGGCGGGCATTTGGGAACATTATGGTGTAAAAATAATTGGTGTCGACATAAAAGCCATTGAGACTACCGAGGACCGCGAAAAGTTTAGGTTGAAAATGATAGAACTTGGTGTGGGGGTTTGCAAAGGGGCAACGGCCACTTCGTTTTTGATGGGTAAAGAAATAGCACAAGAAATCGGTTTCCCACTTGTTATCAGACCATCGTTTACCCTTGGGGGCACAGGCGGGGGCTTTGTAGAAAAACAGGAAGATTTTGATGAGGCTTTAAACCGTGGCCTGCACGCTTCGCCCATCCACGAGGTGCTTGTGGAAAAAAGCATCATGGGCTGGAAAGAATATGAGCTTGAATTGTTGCGCGATGGTTCTGGCAACGTAATCATTATTTGTTCGATAGAAAATTTTGACCCCATGGGCATTCACACGGGAGATTCGATCACTGTTGCTCCCGCCATGACGCTCTCAGATGTTGTGTACCAACGCATGCGTGACCTTGCCATTAAAATGATGAATGGCATCGGCAAATTTGCTGGTGGCTGCAACGTTCAGTTTTCTGTAAATCCCGAAGATGATTCAATCATCGGTATCGAAATCAATCCTCGCGTGTCACGCTCGTCTGCACTAGCGTCAAAGGCAACTGGTTACCCCATTGCCAAGATTGCCGCCAAGCTCGCCATTGGGTATAATTTAGATGAACTGCAAAACGCTATCACCGGCACAACTACAGCTTACTTCGAGCCAGCACTCGACTATGTGATAGTAAAAATACCCCGTTGGAATTTTGATAAGTTTCCTGGCACTGACAGGCGCCTTGGCCTTCAAATGAAATCGGTGGGCGAAGCTATGGGCATAGGCAGAAATTTTCAAGAAGCATTACAAAAGGCTTGTCAGTCGCTAGAGATCAGAAGAAACGGGCTCGGAGCTGACGGAAAAGAATTAACCAAGCAATCTGAACTTCTGTATAGCTTAGAACACCCCAGCTGGAATAGGC
>JANXRR010000054.1 GCA_025356795.1 Bacteroidia bacterium | reverse complement strand
TATTCAAGTGCTTCAATCCAAGTTTTTTTAATGTCATCAATCTGTTCTTCGTTCGAAAAAACACATTGGGCATTTAGAAAAACCCTTTCTTTATGGCCACTTTTACGGCTGCCAGTTTAGTGGTAACATGAAGCTTCTGATAGATATTTTGAATGTGTTTACGAACAGTGTTAGGGCTGATAAATAATTTCACTCCTATCTCTTGGTAATTCAAGCCCTTCACAACGAGTTCTAAGATTTCCAATTCACGATCTGTTAGATTTGTTTCATGTAGAGTGGTGGCCTGCTTTTCAATTTTTGCTTTGCGCAGCATTGCCAATGCCTTGCGTGCAATGCGTGGCGACATAGGCACCCCACCCTCAGTAAGCACTTGAAGCATGGAATCGAAAATTTTTTCGAAGCTTTCATCTTTCAATAAATAACCAGATGCGCCTGCTTTCAAAGCGTCAAAAATTTTTTCATCTTCATCAAATACTGTCAGCATCAAAAATTCAATGGAAGGAAATAATTCCTTTGCCAAACATACAGCTTGAATGCCATTCATTACAGGCATCTCCAAATCCATGAGCACAATGGTTGGCAGCTCTTGTGGCAAAAGTGCTTTTAATTTTTGGATAAAGTCTTCTCCGTTCTCTGCCATTAATACAACTCGCGCATTAGGCACTTGATTAATCTTTTCGGCCAGCGCGTGCCGCAGGTATGGTTTATCATCTACAATGCCAACAGTTAAATTCATACCATAAAATTGACTTTTATTAATTGAAAGTAATGCGTTTGGCAAAATCTGCCTTCACTCATTCAAGATTTTATTAGTTGTTAAAGTATCATGCTCAGGGCTACTTTGGTGCCCTGTTCAGGGGTAGAAGAAAATGTAAAAAGAGCATCAATTTCTTTTGCTCGAAACGCTATGTTTTGCAATCCATATCCGGTTTGTTTTGCCGGATCAACTATAAATCCCTTACCATTATCGGCTATCGTTAATTTAAAACGTGTTTCCGAATAATCAATATCTATGCTAAGTTGATGGCCACCGCTATGCTTAACAGCGTTATTGATTACCTCTTGAGCAATCCGGAAAAGACTCAACGCTTTTGATGGATTGAATGTATGGTTGATCCTTATTTTTTCGTTAAAGTCCAATTGCATGGTTGGATTAGATTTTAGCTGGCGCATGGCAAATTCCTTCACTTGGTCTGTAAAATCTATTATTGTAATTGTTTCGCGGTGAAGCGCCCAAATAGTTTCGCGCAGGTTGCCCATAGTTTGCATGGCCGCAGCACGTGCATCTGTCAAATGCTCTTCTATCATAATTTGCTGATTGCTCCCGTCCAATTGATTGATGATGAAGGTAAGTTGCGAACCTACATGATCGTGCAAATCGCGCGATATTCGTTCACGTTCCAATTGAATTTTTTGATTGACTTCCAGTTGATGCAACTTTGTTCTATAGCGAACCCGCAATATCCACACGCTAATAAAAAAAATCAGCACTATCGCCAAAAGTGTGGCTACTATTAGAAACCATGGTTGTAAGTAAAAAGGAGGTAGAATATTGATGACAATCACAGCAGCCTTCTCGTTCCAAATCCCATCGCTATTACTTGCTTTTACGTTAAATTCATATCGGCCGGGTGTTAGTCTGGAATATCGCGCAAATCTTCTAGTACCTCCTTGCACCCAATTTTTATCGTGGCCTTTAAGCATGTAAGCATACAGATTGCTTTCGGGCGAGGTATACTCGAGGCCAGCAAATTCAACTGAAAATGTATTCTGATCAAAAGTAAGATCAATAGTTTTTTTGTAAAAGATGGAAGTATCCAATTGGGATTGTTTATCGTCAACCATAAAATTTGTAAAAACAATTTTTGGCTTGTGAGGATTGTAGCTTAGAGCCGTAGGATCAAAAATATTGAGACCGTTAATGCCCCCAAAGGCAAGCCTGCCATCTTTCATTTTGTGATACGCTCCGGTATTAAATTCGTTCGACTGAAGACCATCTAATACCGTATAGTTTTTAACTTTTTTTGTTTGTGGATCATAACAGGCAAGACCCTTATTAGAGCTTACCCAGATCTTATGATCATTGGCCTCCAACACACCATAGAAGAAAGTGTTAGCAAATCCATCTTTTTCATTAAAGTGCTCTGTTTTTTCTGAGCTTGGGTTATAGCATATTAATTCGCCTAGTGTGGCAATCCATATGTTTCCTTGCTGGTCCTCACAAAATGATTTTACGAAGCTCTTGGTAACA
>JANXRR010000043.1 GCA_025356795.1 Bacteroidia bacterium | reverse complement strand
GGCGGATCTGATGAAACATGTCATTTACTGTATAAGAAAAGGCATCATTTGGGCAAATTCAAAATAAATTCATCGAATAGAAATTCCAAGCCAAGGTCTCAAGCCGAACAAGATGTGGTAGCTTCTAACTCACAACGCATTCCACCCAAAGAGAAAATTCCGATTACCAGTGCCCATCTAGAAGATAAAAAACCTGTGGTCAGTCATGAGGATAAAGAAAAGGCATTTCAAGAAATGGATCTTAACGAACTGATTGAAAAAGAAAACAAGGAAGATGAGATTTTAAAGCTGAACCATTTGCCAATTCCTAGAAGTGACAAACATGCTCAAATCAGGAAGATGGTGGCGGAAAAATTGAAAGCTAAGAAAGACAACGAGCCTATCGATTTAGATCCATTGTATTTCAATTACAATGAAGATGAATTTGCCGTTGTCGATATGGAGCCTTTCATAATTGCTGTTGAGTATGCTTTGCAGGGAAAGATTGTTTTGATTGAAGGTCATACTGATAATAAGGGTCAGGATAAATACAATGTCGATCTCTCTTTAAAAAGAGTACAAAAAATCAGAAGTTTAATGCATGATATGGGAGTGCCAGACGACCAGATTTCTGTACTTGGCTACGGTGAAGAAGTTTCAAAATTTGATAATACCACCGAAGAAGGCAAGCAAAAAAATAGACGGGTCGATTTCAAGGTTTTTTAACCTTTCCATTAAAGTTTAACTTTTTCCGAACTTTTTCCTCTAATTCTTCGATTAGACTAAGAATGAAAAATTTCTTGGTATTTATTTTCTCATTTTTGGTTATCATCGAACTTGAAGCTCAACAAAATGAGTGGAACCTTAAAATAAATAAGGATGGCATACGTGTTTATAATCTTAAAAATGACACGTCTAAATTCAAAAGCTTAAAGGTTGAAACATTTTTAAACACAAGCAGTTCCGATCTTGTCGCGATTATTACAGATATTAAAAACCATCAAGAATGGGTTTATGGAACCAAGCTTTCGTATGAGTTAAAGAAATTATCAGAATATGAATCCTACTTTTATAAGGAAGTTAGATCTCCTCTTCCGCTTGCCAACAGAGATTTAATTGCTCATTTAAAAATATCTAAAGAACAAGATAAATCGGTAAAGATAGAAACTGAGGCTGCTCCCCATTATCTGAAAGAAAAAGAGGGGCTCGTGAGAGTCCCTCTTTTCAAAGAAGTGTGGCATATCATTCCCTTTACCGATCAACTGGTAAAAGTTGAATACTTTTTAAAAGTTGACCCAGGAGGATATGTTCCTCCTGTATTAGTTAATTTATTTGCCACCAAGGGGCCATATCAATCCTTTGTTAACCTTACTAGTCTGGTTAAAGAAAGAAAAAGGAAATAGTTTTATTAATAGCCCCATTTCTTCATAACAGCTAAATCTTCTTTTACTGAATCAATTGCAGTTTTGCCCTGATATGACTCCTGCTCAATTATAAAATGAACAGTGCCTCCAGATTTTCTGGCCAGATCGATCACTTCTTTAACACTCACAATACCAGTACCTAAAATTGTGCTTTCATATTTTTCGTGGCTACCGCCTGCAAGTATTTCGTCCTTCACATGCATAGATTCAAATCTTCCAGGCCATTTCTTCACTATTTCCAACGCTTTGGCACCACCATTATAAAGATTGCCGATATCTAATTGTTGCATCACTAATTTAGGATCGGTGGCAGAAAGCATGATATCATAGACTGATGTACCATCAAATTTCTGGCTAAATTCAAAATCATGGTTATGATAGCCAAACTTCATACCCGACTTCTGGCAAAGTTCCCCGCTTTTATTGAATACCTCCATGTAGCGCTTTAAGTCATCACTTGTTTTGCGTAAGGTTTCATCCAGCCACGGACTTATTACAAACTGCTGCCCTACAGTGGCAGCGTCTTCAACAGTATTCCTCCAAAGGTCGGTAAAGTCTTTTTTAGAATCATCCCAATGCTTTTTCCCCATAACGGTGTGCCCGCTAGGCATGGAAAGACCTAAATCGCTCAATACTTTTTTAAAGTCTTTTGCCAAATAACCATAAAACTTCCTATCAATATAACTAGCGTGCTCCACATTTTTATAGCCCATTTTGCTCAACAGTTTTAGTGTTCCCAGAGGATCTTTGCCCATATCTTCTTTAATGGAATACAATTGCACCCCCACCAGTTCTTTAGACTTGGCCAAAGCGAAAATGGATTGTGAAAGAACTGTTGATGCGGCCAAGGTCATGGCACTGTTCTTAATAAATGTTCTACGTGATTGGTTCATACTTCAGCGATTATAAATTAATTGAATAGTAAAAAATGACGGCCTCTAATTCGTAATTAAATATAGGGCGAAATATTTAATATTTTTCAACACAATTTATAAATGGTAATTGCACTATCTTTAGAAGATATTTTTTTTCGTACGTTTAATATTTTGTTCTTTAAAAAGAATACTTACATGAAAGCAGAAGAATTAGCCAATCAAATTACAGGAAGGTATTTAACTTTTTCTGATGCCTTGAATGAAATTAAAACCTGGGTAAAAAACAGTTACGGTTTTGAGATTGAGCTAGACCTCCTGAAAAAGTGTATTGATGAAGCTAAAAAACCAAATGCCTTTGAGTCCCTTATTCGGGACATTATGGTTAGTAAAAAGTAACCAAAGAAATTATTTGATGAGGAAGGCAATCGTTTTGCTGGTGTTCGCTTTGATAGTATTCTCCTGTCATTCATCTAACTCTGCCACTAAAGTAGTTAAGCCTCGATACCATCATACATGGCCTAAAAATCAATATGTGTTTGACATTCGCGTTAGAGGTAAACACTTGCAACTCTTCAAGCGCAAGAGAACCCAAACGGTTTTAATGAAATAGACTATTCTACTTTAAGCCCTTAAAAGCCATTTCAATATTCTTTCTAAAGAAGAATTTCATATTCGATTGCTGTGTCAAATGCCCTGATATAATGGAGCCATAAAACAATGTTGTCAAGAAATTAGCAACCTCACGCGGAGATCCTGTCTTGGTGATTTCCTTCTTAAATATTGCTTCCAAGGCGAATTTTTCAACCATTTGATCAACCGACTGAACATCAATGGAAAGAATATTTTTTGTGTCTTTAAAGAGCATCTCTTTTTCTTCAGGTTTTACAGGAAATGCCTTGGGAGGTCTTTTGAGATCTGTTAAATAAGCAAACAAACTGTGAATAATGCCTGGATGGCTCTCAAGCGATTCGCCTAACTTATCAAACAAAAAGTAAATGCCTTGAAGTCCTTCTTTAGGTTTAGCATGCAACTCAACACATCTATTCAAACACCAAATCCGAAAATAATACAAAAGAATATCTTCCTTTTGAGGAAAGTATTTGAACAAAGTAACCTTTGATATTTTTACACCCGCGCAGATATCATCTACATAAATATCGTCAAAAGATTTCTTACCAATGAGCTTGAGGGTATGCTCGAGTATAATTACCTTAAGCTTAGCTGCTTTTTCTTTTCTTAAACTGGTTGCCATTATAACGGTGAAATAATACATTTATAAATTGAAACCCAAACATAATTCTATGAAGTGCCTTTTCTTCCTTCTGATAGCTATTAGCATTCTTTCGTGCCAAATAAAGGAAACTAAGAAAGACAAACTTGTTGGCTTAGTGACTGATTCAGCCATGGTGGTTACTGCCCACCCGTTGGCTTCAAAGGTTGGAGTATCTATACTCAAAAAAGGTGGAAATGCAGTTGATGCTGCTATAGCCGTTCAGTTTGCATTGGCCGTTGCCTTTCCAGCCGCAGGCAATATAGGAGGGGGTGGTTTTATGATTGTTCGCCTAAAAGATGGATATTCTAATGCACTGGACTACCGAGAAAAAGCTCCCGCTTCCGCCACTACCACTATGTACTTAGATGAGAATGGCAAGGTGATTGAAGGCTTAAGCACACAAGGGCACCTGGCCTCAGGGGTGCCAGGCTCTGTTGATGGAATGGTAGAAGCTCATAAAAAATACGGATCACTTCCGTGGAAGGATTTGGTGCAACCCGCAATTGATCTTGCCAAAAATGGAATTGTACTTACTGCCCGCGAAGCAACTTGGTTCGCTGAAATGCAGGATGACCTAATAAAATATAATACCCATAAACCTGATTTTTTGTTGAATAACAACTGGAAAGAAGGTGATACTGTAAAATGGATAGACCTAGCTGCTACCCTCGAAAGAATTAGAGACAACGGACGTGCCGGTTTTTATGAGGGGTATACAGCTAACAACATTGTAGCCGAAATGAAACGGGGCAAAGGCCTTATTTCTATAGAGGATTTAAAGAATTATAAATCTGTTTGGCGAGAACCTGTAATTGCTAATTACAAAGATTATAAAGTAATATCCATGCCTCCTTCGTCAAGCGGTGGTGTTTGCTTGGTGCAATTATTAAAATCGGTGGAATCTTATCCAATCAAGCAATGGGGGCATAACTCAGCAAAAAATATTCACTTAATGGTGGAAGCAGAAAGAAGAGTATATGCCGATAGAGCAAAGTACTTGGGCGATATAGACTTTTATAAAGTGCCCATCAAAGAAATGATTGGTGACATGTACTCAGACACTCGCATGACCACCTTTGATGAAAACAAAGCTACAGCAAGCGCAGCAGTAAGTGCCGGAAAAATCACTGGATATGAGTCGGAAGAAACAACCCACTTTTCTATTGTAGATGCTGCAGGAAATGCCGTGGCGGTTACAACCACTATTAACGGATGGTTTGGCTCACATGTGGTGGTGGCAGGCTCTGGCTTCTTTCTCAATAATGAAATGGACGACTTTAGTTCAAAGCCTGGAGTTCCCAATATGTTTGGTGTGATTGGCGGCAGAGCCAATTCCATAGAACCCAACAAAAGAATGCTCAGCGCCATGACGCCCACCATCGTTGAAAAGGGCGGATCTCTTTTCATGGTAGTTGGCACTCCGGGTGGCTCCACTATTATAACGTCTGTTTTTCAAGTTATATTAAATGTTGTTGAACACGGCATGGGCATGCAAGAGGCAGTAAATGCCAGAAGGATTCACAGCCAATGGTTGCCTGATGTTGTTCTGCCCGAGGCAAGGTCTATCACAAAAGAAGATAGTTTAGTATTAACCAAGCTTGGTCACAAAATTTCCAAAAGAGAAAATATTGGCAGGGTAGATGCTATACTTGTTTTGCCAAACGGTAAACTTGAGGCAGGGGCAGATAATACCAGGGGCGATGACACCGGTGAAGGATACTAGTACTAAATTAATGAGTACACAAATAGGGGTAACCCTGTGACCTTACTTTTAATATCCATAGATCTGATGGATGCCAATCATCTGTTCCTCAAGATCAAGATAGTATTTTTCATACTTGCTACCAGCGCTTTTTAAATTGCATTCTACTTTGAAAGCCTTTGAATCTATTGGATTGAAAAGCTGTTAAGTGCACAAAAAAGAACATGGAAATAGGAATTGATAGCTTCGCTTCGGCCGTGGCAACTAATGGAATAGGAGAAGCGAATAGTGCGAATGTGATTACTGAATTGTTGGCAAGAATTGAGTATGCCGATTCGTGTGGACTTGATGTTTTTGGAATAGGGGAGCACCATAGAAAGGAGTTTTTAGATTCAGCACCCACGGTGATTTTGGCTGCCGCTGCCTCGCGCACAAAAAGAATAAGGCTCACCAGTGCAGTTACCGTGTTGAGCGCGGCCGATCCCGTAAGGGTGTTTCAAAGCTTTGCCACACTAGATTTAGTTTCGCAAGGTAGGGCTGAGATGGTTGTAGGCCGTGGCTCGTTCATCGAATCGTTTCCTTTGTTCGGATTGAACATTCAAGATTATGATGAGTTGTTCGCGGAAAAACTCGGGCTCTTGTTAGCCATCCGCAAAAACGAAATAGTAAATTGGTCTGGTAAGTTTAGGCCCGCATTGAAGAATCAAGCCATCTATCCCCGCCCTCTACAAAACCCGATACCAATTTGGGTGGGCGTGGGTGGCACTCCTGAATCTTTTATACGTGCCGGTGTTCTTGGCTTGCCTTTAATGGTTGCTATAATAGGTGGGGAAACGCACCGCTTCCGTCCGTTAATAGATCTGTATCGTGAAGCGGGCAAACAAGCAGGGCATGCGCCTGAAAAACTTACTGTTGGCTTGCATTCGTTGGGTTATGTTGGCAATACAACAGAAGAAGCCGTGAAGGATTACTTTCCCGGCTATGCCGAAACGTTTACAAGGATAGGCAAGGAGAGGGGCTGGCCGCCCGTAACGCGCGCGGGTTTCGATGCGCAGCGCGGCCCACTGGGTGCATTTTTAGTAGGTGGCCCTGATGAAGTTGCCAAAAAAATTGTTCGCCACAGCAAAGCTTTGGGTGGCATTTCAAGAGTAAGTTTTCAAATGGATAATGCTGGTTTATCTCATCAGAAGCTATTGAATGCCATTGAGTTGGTTGGCAGTAAGGTAAAGATGATGGTTGATGCACAACTTGCAGACTGAAACCTCACCCTCGTTCTTCTTTATAGAAAAAAATGTACCAAGCAGCAAAAAAAGGCCGTTTACACAACTGACTACTTTGTTCTACTGCTTGGCACAAGACTTTTTTAATGTATGGACAAATAAATTCCTGTTATGCTACTTGAGCTTCTAATTTTCCTGAAAGAACAGACTTAGGAACAGCACCTACTTGCTTATCTACAATCTGACCATTTTTGAAAACCAAAAGAGTGGGAATTGAACGAACTCCGTACTTTGCGGTTACGTTAGGATTTTCATCTACATTCAATTTCGCAATTACTGCTTTGCCTTCATAGTCATTCGCAAGTTCTTCCACCACAGGACCGATCATTTTACAAGGGCCACACCATTCAGCCCAAAAATCTACTAATACTGGCTTATCACTATTAATGATCGAGTCGAAAGTTGCATCGGTTAGTTCTATAGTTTTACCCATGATATTATTTTTTATTGTTAGTTTCTGTTCAACACAAATATAAATCAAAATAGTTCCTTTTTGTCAAATCCATTTTATCTATAGCGAACCATTTCATACAATTTCACATCGTCAACATACAAATCGCCAACGTACCTGCAAACCACTTCAAACACCCGGGTGTCCTCCTCGGTTAAGTCAGCAAATTGTTCTTTAGTGCAAGAAATGATCGCTCCCCTAGCTTGCTCGTCATACACTTGAATGCAGGGCCTGAATAACTCCCCAAGCGATTGCATTCTTGCAAGTGAAAACATATATGCAATTGTGAAATCATCTTTGTTTTTGAGAAATTTATCCTTTCTCAGGATTGCATTGGCAGAAGCAGTATCACCTGTATTGAGCTGTTTGAAATATTCTGTAAGAAGGCCTTCTTTTTCTGAGTATGGTTTCATGTTTCGTTTCAATACTATCTTCTTTTCCTCCTGCAGCAGGCCCGTATTGCTTATTTGAAATTTGTAGGAGATAAAACCCCTGAATGTTTTAAGTTCTTGACTTAAGCATGAAGTGAAGCCTGCCAAAAATACAATTGTAAGTGCTGCTTTCAAGGTTGGTAAATGATTATTTTTTAAATTTTGATTCTTGATCCCATTTTTGTTTTGGAACTACGGAAAACGTGTTGGTTTCACAATTCCAAACCGAAACTATTGCTTCAGAAATAACAGAGTACTTTTTCCATTTGGTTAAATGCTCGTTCATACGAAGCGTGTAGATATCTGTGGCCGTTATGGTCGAACCCGTTTCGGGAAGGTGCGTGTGCCA
>JANXRR010000022.1 GCA_025356795.1 Bacteroidia bacterium | reverse complement strand
TAAATACTAAAGCCAAGAATACCGATAATATGAAACCACCAGGCAAAGCGTTCGATTACTATGAGTGTTGATGTTTGTATATTTTGAAGAGGTATTAAAAATGAGCTAAAAAAAATTGACCCTGTAGAAGTATAATGATGTGGTTGGCGGGTTTGTAGAATCTGATCGCTGGCATTCATAGTGAGAATAGCAATCATTAAAATAATTTCGATGGTAAGTATAAGATTTGCATCTAAACGAGACCAGCCTTTAATCTCTGGCGATTGAAACCGTGCTACTTTGGTAACATTCCTTCTGATCAAAAAACAAACGCAAGCACTCAAAACCGCCATCGCTAAAAACTCAAACACGTTCATTAAGATAGGATAGAGCGACCCCAGAACAGGGGCGAATATTCTATGAGTGCCAAAAATGCCATCAATAATAAACTCCAGTACCTCAAGGTTGATAATCAAAAAACCAGCATAGATAAAAAAGTGGAGCACAGCGGGAGTTATTTTTTTGAACATTTTTTGTTGGCCAAAAGCAATAAGAAGTATATTCTTAAGCCGTTGATTTGGATTATCATTGATTTTATTAGGCTTACCTAAATTGATGTTGGCTTTGATTCGAAGAATTCTTTTGCGAACCCAAAAACCAACACCACCAAGCACTAGAATGAAAACAATTTGCTGTAGAACTTCCATGTTGCTTATTTTGATGGGAATTTAGTTTAGGAATCGATTTATAACTACCAAAAGGCAAAATTTATGAAGTAAGTTTGCAGCCCTGCTAAAATTATCTACTTTTGTGGCCTTATTTCTGGTGACGTAGCTCAGTTGGTAGAGCAAAGGACTGAAAATCCTTGTGTCGGGGGTTCAATTCCCTCCGTCACCACATAAGACTCTAAAGCCTCAGAAATGAGGCTTTTTTTATGCTCATTTTATATCTCACTCCAATGATCGCTTCTAAGCTTATTTAATTACCAATTTGTTTATATCGTTGGATCAATTTCATTTTTTGAACTTTAGTAAACTGCATTTAGATAAATTATTACAAGAAATGATTACCTATGTTAGGTTCAAACAAAGGAAAAGCCATCAATCTCTGCTATAGACCCCGATGCCTCAATTGTTTTCTTTTCCGATTGCATTGTAACGCGTTTCAAAATTGAACTGAAAAATATCCGTTATGTCAGAAGTAAGGAAAGGGAGTGTTTTTAGCGTTTCCCTACCTTGGGTTTGGCCTTACTATTTCTTTAGCAGCAACATACGATGTACTCCATGCTGCTTGGAAGTTAAACCCGCCAGTCTCACCGTCAATATTCAAAACCTCACCAACAAAAAATAAGTTGTTGATCTTTTTACTTTCCATGGTGGAAATATTGATCCCTTTTAAATCCACACCTCCACAGATTACAAACTCCTCTTTAAAAGTGGTTTTGCCTTTCATGTTAAAGGGGCAGCGGATTAAAAACTCAACTAGCTTGTTCAAATTTCTAGTCGGAAGTTCAGCCCAAACTTTCTTTTCTTCTATTTCAGCAAGGTCGCAAAGGCGAGTCCACAACCGTTGGGGCAATTCAAACATCGGGTTCTTTGAAACACTTTGTTTACTTCTTGTTTCTTGCTGTGATCTTAATTTTTGCCGCAGGTCATCTTCGTTTGCATCGCCAATCCAACTTACCAGTGCGGTGAATTGATAATTAATTTGATGTAGGTACTCAGCCGCCCAAGCTGATAGCTTAATGACTGCTGGTCCACTTAAGCCCCAATGAGTAATAAGCACGGGGCCAATTTCAAAAAACTGGGTGCCTGCAATTTTTATTTTAGCAATGGGCACAGCAATGCCCATCAAGTCTTTGAATTCCTTTTGCGAATCATTAAACGTAAAGAGGGAAGGTATAGGTGGAGTGATTCTATGACCCAACTTTTCAATCCATTCATACGCTCTCGGTTGATTATGCCCACCAATTGCCACCAAAATTTTAGTTGCTTGAAAGATTTTATCACTGCTTGTTCTAATTGTGAATTGCGTTGAGTGAATAACTTCTTCGGCACCTTCGTTTGTCATAACCTGAATTTTTAGGCGTTGGGCTTCATTCAAGAAACAATCTATGATGGTTTGAGAATCATCCGTTGTGGGAAACATTCGCCCGTCATCTTCCGCTTTAAGAGATACTCCTTTCACAGCAAGCCACTTCATCATATCAGCTGCCTGAAAACTCCGGAAAATTTCTTTCAATTCTTTTTGCCCCCGAGGATAATGTTTGGAAAGAGGTGTAGACTCGAAGCAATGGTGGGTAACATTGCAACGGCCACCGCCACTTACTTTCACCTTTGATAAAAGCTTTGGTGTTTTTTCAAGTATTAAAATTTTTAAAGTAGGATTTAATTCAGCGGCTATGATAGCACCAAAGAATCCTGCGGCTCCTCCGCCTATTACAATAAGATCGAATGATTGGGATTTGCTCAACTTTTATTCTTCGTCATGTTATTCATAATAGAAAAACTTGAATCTTGTAAGTAGCAACTGTCTTAAATCTCCACCTCCACTTGTCCTCTCAAAATATCCTCGAGTGTATCGCGTTCACGAATAAGCTGGGCTTTCCCATTATAAATCAATACTTCAGCCGGGCGAAACCTTGAATTGTAATTTGATGCCATTGAATATCCATAGGCACCAGCATTTTTGATTACCAAAATATCTCCCTCTCGCACTTCAGTTAATTTTCTATCTGATCCAAGTGTATCTGTTTCGCAAATATTGCCTACTATGGTATAGACATGTTCATTACCTTCTGGATTTGAAACATTTACAATTTCATGGTACGCATCATACATCATAGGTCTAATCAAATGATTTAAACCTGTGTTGACCCCCACAAAAGTGATTGTTGGGTTTTTCTTTACTGTATTCACTTTGGTAAGAAGCGAACCAGCATCACTTACTAAAAATTTCCCCGGCTCTATCCACATTTGAAGTTTCCTGCCCGTTGACTTTTCAAACGCTTCAAATAGTTTTTCCAAGTGGGACCCAATCTCATTCACATTGGTCTCTTTGTCGCCAGCTTTATAAGCAACTTTAAAGCCACCACCAAAATCGAGAAATTTTACATGAGGAAAATCCTTGGCCCAATCAAATAGAATAGTCGCCATTTTGATAAAGACTTCTGTGTCTGAAATCTCAGAGCCAGTATGGATATGAAGCCCATTAATGTCAATTTTATAGCGAAGAATTAACTCATTGATTTGAGTGAGTTGTTCAATGGGTATACCAAACTTTGAAAGCTTATGACCTGTTGAGATTTTATAATTTCCACCTGCTAATATGCTAGGGTTGAGGCGAAGACAACAAGGATAATTGTTACCATACTTTTTGCCATACTGCTCTAGAATAGAAAGATTATCTAAGTTAATATTAAGTCCAAGCTGAACGCCTTCGCTTACTTCAACTAAATCAATGCAGTTTGATGTGAACATAATCTCACTTGGCACAAAGCCCACTTTTAGGGCCAGCTTCGCTTCGTTGATAGAGACAACGTCAATCCCCGATCCATTTTTCTTGAGCAGCTTTAAAATGGAAATATTGGTAAGGGCTTTGGCGGCAAACTTTACTTTTACATCACATCCTGCAAAGGCAGTTTGTAACTTCTTAAGTTGTTCTATTATTTTTTTTCCGTCATAGACGTAGAGCGGTGTACCAAATTGATGAACCAAATTATTAACAGAAACGTCTTGGATTTTAAAGCCCTCTGAAGTTATGTGAAGCATAAAAAGACTAAATTATTTTTTTGTTTCTGAACTAGTATGACTAAACGGCAAATATATCAGTAATGATTTTTCCTTTTATCTTGGCATTTAATAAAGATTGAAACATGAAGCTTTTTTTTCGCGAATCTGGCCAAGGGCAACCCTTAATAATACTTCATGGGCTATTTGGGTCGTCTGATAATTGGTTTACCCTTGCAAAGACATTCGCTGAATCGTTCCATGTTTATCTTGTTGACCAGCGAAATCATGGGCAATCTCCTCACAGCGATGAGTTTAATTATAAGCTTTTGGCAGAGGATATTTATGAATTTATTCAGGCTCACAACTTAAAGGATCCAATCATAATTGGTCATTCTATGGGTGGAAAGGCTGTTATGAACTTTGCTGTGAAATATCCGGACGTAGCTCAAAAAATTATTGTAGTTGACATCGTGCCAAAAGATTACCCGATTCATCATGATCAGATTTTGGAAGGACTTACAAAAATGCCTTTGGCCGATCTAAAGTCAAGAAACGAAGCAGAAGAGTTTTTGGGCCGATATGTACTCGATAATTCTGAACGACAATTCCTGTTGAAAAATCTTGTGCGAAATTCAGAAGGAGGCTTTGCATGGAAACTAAATGTAGCTGCTATTGATAAGCACATCGAAGAAATAGGAGAAGGTATGAAGTATAGCGGCACTTATGACAAGCCTAGTTTATTCATCAAAGGTCTTAAATCAAAATACTATAAAACGGGAGATGAAGAGTTGATTAAAAAGATATTTACAAAAGCAGAGTTTGTGACTATCGATTCTGGCCATTGGGTACAAGCGGAAAAACCCATAGAGTTTTCACAAGAGGTATTAAAGTTCATTAAAGTAAACTAGCTTGAAATCAGGAACACTTTTTCTTATTCCCAACATTATTGCGGAGGGAACTCAGCATGCCGTAATTCCGGCACAAGTTATTGAAGCTTTAAAGCCTCTTCGTTTTTTTCTGGCCGAGGATGTGCGCACCGCACGAAGATATTTCAGCAGCCTTAAGATTTTCGATTCAATCGAAACCCTCGACTTTCAGGTGCTAAATAAGGAAACATCTAAAAGCGAGTTGCCCTCATTAATGAAACCCTTGCTAGAAGGTAATGACATTGGAATTATAAGTGAATCGGGTTGCCCGGGTGTAGCCGATCCGGGAGCTATTGCCGTTCAGTTTGCGCATCAAAACAAAATCAAAGTCATCCCGTTGGTTGGCCCCTCATCCATTCTTTTAGCGTTGATGGGCTCTGGATTGAATGGTCAACAATTTGCTTTTCATGGCTATTTGCCAATTGAAGCGAAAGAAGCATCATTAAAAATTAAAGAACTTGAAAAGGAATCCTCAGTAAAAAACCAAACACAATTATTTATCGAGACTCCCTTTAGAAATAATTCTTTGTTAGGGAACTTAATCAAGTCATTAAAGCCAACAACTCTTTTATGTGTTGCCATGGATTTGACCTCTTCAAATCAACAACTGATTTCTAAGCCAATCCTAGAGTGGACAAAAGAGCCTCTGCAATTAAAAAAAGTGAATACCACCTTTTTGTTCTTGGCTCAATAATCTCCTTGTTTTATCAATGAAATAAAAGTTTAAATTTGCGACTTAATAAAAAAAACCGCATGGCATATTTATTCACTTCCGAGTCCGTTTCTGAAGGTCATCCTGATAAAGTTGCTGACCAAATCTCTGACGCACTTATCGATTATTTTTTAGCGTACGATCCTTCCTCAAAAGTAGCGTGTGAAACACTGGTTACCACAGGTCAAGTTGTGTTGGCTGGTGAAGTAAAATCAGAAGCTTACTTAGACGTACAAGAAATTGCTCGCGAAGTAATCCGTAAAATCGGCTATACAAAAAGTGAATACATGTTTGAGGCTAACTCTTGCGGGATATTTTCTGCCATTCATGAGCAATCGGCTGATATCAACCAAGGCGTTGAGCGCAAAAAGAAGGAAGATCAAGGTGCTGGTGACCAAGGTATGATGTTTGGCTACGCAACAAGCGAAACAGATAATTTTATGCCTCTTCCTCTAGAACTTGCTCACCTTTTATTGAAAGAACTTGCTGTTATCCGTAAGGAAGGCAAAGTGATGAAGTACCTTCGGCCTGATGCAAAGTCTCAAGTTACCATTGAATACAGCGATGACAATAAGCCTCAGCGTATTGATACTATTGTGATTTCAACTCAGCATGATGATTTCGCTAAGGATGCAATCATGCTGAAGCAAATCAAAGATGACGTAATCAATGTTCTTGTTCCGCGCATCATGAAAAAATTACCAAAAAGGATTCAAAAGCTTTTTGTTGGTGATATAAAGTACCATGTTAATCCTACAGGAAAATTTGTAATAGGTGGCCCTCACGGAGATACTGGTTTAACTGGTAGAAAAATTATTGTTGATACCTATGGTGGAAAAGGAGCTCATGGTGGTGGTGCTTTCTCAGGTAAAGATCCTTCTAAAGTAGATCGTTCAGCCGCTTATGCAACACGCCATATTGCCAAGAATCTAGTGGCCGCTGGTGTGTGTGACGAGGCTTTGGTTCAGGTTGCGTATGCGATTGGCGTAGCTAAACCGGTTGGCTTATATGTAAACACGTATGGCACATCTAAGGTAGGAATGACCGATGGTCAGATTTCGCAAAAAATTGCTTCAATCTTTGATATGCGTCCTTATTTTATCGAAGAGCGTTTTAAATTAAGAACACCCATTTATTCAGAAACAGCCGCCTATGGCCACATGGGAAGAGAGGCAAAAGTTGTTGAGAAGATTTTCAATAAAGGAAAAAGGAATGAATTAAAAACTACAGTTGAATTATTTCCATGGGAGAAATTAGATTACATAGATGCTGTGAAGAAAGCATTTAAGCTTGCCTAATTAACTGCGGCTAAAAACAAAAAGAGGCGATCTCAATAATATGAGACCGCCTCTTTTGTTTAGCGTTAAATCTATACTCTGCCGTTCTTAATTTTTGTTTTAAACCTCTTTAGTTGATTTCTAAGCGCTTCAGTAGCTAAATCAGCAGCAGCCTCAAATGATTTCGCTTGCTCTTTAGCAAACAATTGACTGCCAGGTACTTTTAATTTTATTTCCACCGTTTTATTTTCGATCCCTTCGTTATTCAACCGTAAAAAAACTTCTCCTGAAACCAATCGATCATAAAATGTTTCGAGTTTATTTACCTTTTGTTCGATAAAACCGATCAATTTTTGATCCGCAGTAAAATGAATAGAATGCACCTGTAACTTCATAAGAATAAAAATTTAAATGGAACAATTAGACTAGAAAGTTGATATCTGAGGATTAATTCCTGCTTAAATAGGAATTTTTGAAACCATATAAAGCTGGTAATTTCTTTCTGGATTGATAAACCATCCCATTCTTTCTTAAGGAAAGTTTTTGCACAAGGATGATGTATTGTAAAAGAGGAATTTCTGAAATCTTCTGTCGGATAACTCTTTGCTAAACAATTTCGAGATTGGAGAAAATAAGTTCTATATAAATTTTTTGTGTTTTTGTTAAAACACCTGTCAAACTGAATATAATTGATAAAGGAATCTATCATTGCACCACCTCAGTACAAGCAATGTAAATAAAATATCCTCAACAGTGTATGACTATTGAGGATATGTTGAAGGATTGTTATCTAAATGTTAATAATTGTCTGTCGCAAACTTCTTTTGAATATAAGAAGCATGTATAATTTCGGTACGCCTTCTTACAGATGGTTTTTCGAAAGCAGTTCTTGATCTCAATTCTTTCAAAACACCAGTCTTCTCAAATTTCTTTTTGAAGCGTTTTAAAGCTTTGTCAATTGATTCGTTCTCTTTGATACTAATAATGAGCATTTCTTTTCGATTTGGGCTGCAAATATAATTTTCTTTCGGTTACAAAACCAAATATTACTTTAAAATAGCTCTAGAAATTACCAGTTTTTGAATTTCGGAGGTTCCTTCGCCTATGGTGCAGAGTTTTGCATCGCGGTAATACTTCTCTACAGGAAAATCTTTTATGTATCCATATCCACCAAAAATTTGAACTGCTTCATTTGCCACCTCAACGGCTACTTCAGATGCAAATAATTTTGCCATTGCAGATTCCTTCGTAACATTTTCTCCTCTATTCTTCATGGCTGCCGCCTGAAAGGTGAGCAACTTTGCAGCTTCAATTTTTGTGGCCATTTCAGCCAATTTAAATGAAATGCCTTGAAAACTTGAGATTGGCTTATTGAACTGATGACGCTCCTTAGAATACTGCAAAGCGGCTTCAAATGCTCCTTGAGCTATTCCTAAACTTAAGGCTGCAATTGATATTCTCCCCCCATCTAAGATTTTAAGTGATTGAACAAATCCATCACCAATTTTACCAATTACTTGGCTTTTATGAATTCTACAATCTGAAAAAATTAATTCTGCTGTTTCAGAGGCGCGCATACCCAATTTATTTTCCTTCTTTCCTGCCGAAAAGCCTGGAGTCCCTTTTTCAATAATAAAAGCTGTCATGCCATGTGAATCTCCCACTGCTCCAGTTCTAACAATTACTACCGCCACATTTCCAGACTTTCCATGGGTAATAAAATTCTTCGCCCCGTTTATCACAAAATAATCTCCCTCGGCTACTGCAACAGTTCGCATGTTACCAGCATCAGAACCAGTATTGGGTTCGGTGAGTCCCCAGGCTCCAATCCATTCACCTGTAGCTAGCTTGGGTAAATATTTTTTCTTTTGTTCCGCGTTTCCAAAGTGTAGAATATGGCCTGTGCAGAGTGAATTATGGGCAGCAATCGAGAGACCTATAGAACCATCTATTTTTGCTATTTCTGAAATGGCAGTTACATACTCAGGATAACCAAAACCACTGCCTCCAAATTCATGTGGTACTAATACACCCATGAGGCCAAGTGTTCCAAGTTTTTTGAAAAGTTCCACTGGAAATTCTTGAGACTCGTCCCATTCCATACTTCTGGGTTTTATCTCGGTTTTGCCAAAGTCAGCAATCATTTGGGAAATCATTTGTTGGTTTTCGCTTTCACCGAAATCAATAGCCGATTCAACTTCATTTGTAAGGTTCATAATATTTAATCGTAAAACACAAATCTACTAATTTAACGAACGATTGTTAGTTTATTGATAATATTTTTTATAATAACACATCAACCAATCAAATTGGATATTTTTGCATCTTAACATTAGCAAATGAAAATTGCCGTTGTCGGAACAGGTTATGTTGGCTTAGTCACAGGTACTTGTTTTGCTGAAACAGGAAACACTGTCACATGCATTGACATTGATAAAACAAAAATTGAGAACCTTAACAAAGGTATAATTCCTATCTATGAGCGTGGTCTTGATGAGTTCTTCAATCGCAATAAAAAAGAAGGAAGGCTCTTTTTCACAACGGATTTAAAAGAAGGCATAAAAGACGCAAAAGTTATTTTCTTGGCTTTGCCAACGCCTTCAGGCGAGGATGGCTCTGCCGATTTAAAATATGTCCTTAAGGTAGCTTCTGACTTAGGCCCCCTCCTCTTAGACTATACTGTAATCGTTGACAAGAGTACAGTTCCTGTTGGCACTTCTGAGAAAGTCACTTCCATGATTAAGGAAAAAGCTACGGTTGATTTTGATGTTGTATCAAACCCCGAATTTCTCAGAGAAGGCGTGGCCATAGATGACTTCATGAAACCTGAGCGTGTAGTGGTTGGAACCAAGTCTGCAAAAGCCAAAAAAATTATGGAGACATTATATTCCCCTCTGGTTCGCCAAGGCAATCCAGTGATTTTTATGGACGAACGCTCAGCCGAACTTACAAAATATGCCGCAAACTCATTCCTTGCAACAAAAATTAGCTTCATGAATGAAGTGGCAAATATATGCGAACGTTTAGGAGCTGACATTGATGCGGTAAGACTAGGAATGGGTTCTGATTCGCGCATTGGCAAGCGATTCCTTTTTGCCGGTATTGGTTATGGCGGAAGTTGCTTCCCAAAAGATGTGCAAGCATTGTCAAAATCGTCTGAAGACGTAAACTACGATTTCAAAATTTTGAAGGCAGTTATGGATGTAAATGAATTGCAAAAAACAGTTTTAATCCCGCGCCTCAAAAAACATTTTGGCTATCTTAAAGGGAAAAAAATTGCTTTTTGGGGATTGGCCTTTAAACCTCACACTGACGATATCCGCGAAGCCCCTGCTCTCTATAATATCGAAGAGATTTTAAAAGAAGGAGGCACCATTAGTGCTCACGATCCTGAGGCAATACCTAATGTGAAAAAGATTTTTGGTGATAAAATCAACTTCTGCGAAAACCCCTATGATGCCTTAAAAGATGCCGATGCCCTTTTAATTGCTACCGAATGGCCTGAGTATCGTGCACCTGATTTTGAAAAAATAGTAAGTGCCCTTTCTAGCAAAGTTATTTTTGATGGAAGAAATTTATTTGACCTTACAGCCATGAAAGAATTAGGATTTACATACTACAGCATTGGAAGAGAAACCGTATATGAGTAAAAAGAAAGTTTTGATTACTGGAGGAGCGGGGTTCCTTGGTTCTCATTTGTGTGATCGATTTATCAAAGAGGGCTACTCCGTTATCGCGATGGATAACTTAATAACTGGGGACTTAAAAAATATTGAGCACCTTTTCAAACATAAAGATTTTGAGTTTTATCACCACGATGTTTCATCATTTGTACACGTTCCAGGGCATCTCGATTATATTCTTCATTTTGCTTCTCCTGCAAGTCCTATTGACTATCTAAAAATTCCGATTCAAACACTGAAAGTTGGCTCACTCGGAACCCATAACCTTCTTGGATTGGCTCGAGTCAAAAAGGCACGGATATTAGTAGCCTCAACTTCTGAAATTTATGGAGATCCCAGTGTTCATCCACAGCCAGAAGAATATTATGGCAATGTAAATACTGTTGGCCCTCGTGGGGTTTATGACGAAGCCAAGCGCTTTCAAGAAGCCATCACAATGGCTTATCATACCTATCATAAATTAGAGACTCGGATTATACGAATTTTCAATACCTATGGCCCACGCATGAGGCTTAATGATGGTCGCGTTTTGCCAGCGTTTATCGGTCAGGCGCTGCGCGGTGAAGACTTGACAATTTTTGGTGATGGCTCTCAGACACGATCTTTCTGCTATGTTGATGATTTAGTAGAAGGAATTTATCGACTTCTACTTTCTGAGTATGCATATCCTGTAAACATTGGAAACCCAAATGAAATTACAATCAAAGATTTTGCAGAAGAAATAATAAAATTAACTGGCACAAATCAAAAGATAATCTATCAGGCTTTGCCAAAAGACGATCCTAAACAAAGGCAACCAGACATTACAAAAGCAAAAAGTATTTTAGGTTGGGAACCTAAAATTTCACGCGCAGAAGGGTTGAAAATAACGTATTCATATTTCAAGTCGTTAACAAAAGAAGAGTTGTATCATAATGATCACCGCGAGTTTGAAAACTATAAAAAATAGGCAATAAATACTCATGAAAGCATTGTGTGTTTTGTGATAAAGTAAAAATAATCTACCTTTGCATTACTTCTGATTCAAAATGATTAAGAGGGGACCGCAAGTCCCCTCTTTTATTATAAGAATTTTTTTATGGTAGCAAGTGAACAACAAATCAAATCATTAGTAAACCAAAGCTTGGTTGATAAAGCCTCTTTTTTGGTTGACTTAGTGATCAATTTTAAAAGCTCGCCCATTAAAATAACGGTAGTATTAGATAGTGACAAGGGAATAAATATTGATGATTGTGCTTTGGTTAGTAGAGCTTTGACCAATCTCTTAGACGAAGGAAACCTTTTAGAGAATTACGGATTAGAAGTTACAACACCTGGTATTGATCAACCTCTAAAGTTGAAGCGGCAATACTTCAAAAATATAGGTAGGTCATTAAAAATTCAATTAAAAGACAAACGCATTGAACGTGGGAAATTGGTTGAAGTAGAAGATGACCAAATTTACCTAGAGCAGGAAGTGAAAGAAGGAAAGAAAAAAGAGTTAAAGCGGATAGGGTTTGCTTTTCAAGATTTAGAAAGAGTTTTAGTAGAAGTTTCGTTTAAATAAATTTTAGGTAACCATGATGGACACCTCAACACTGATAGAATCGTTTGCAGACTTTGCAAAACAAAAGAACATCGATCGCCCAACAATGATCCGCATTTTGGAAGACGTATTTAGAAATATGATCCGTAAGAAATATACTACGGATGACAATTTCGACATCATTGTAAATGCCGATAAAGGAGATTTAGAAATTTGGCGCTTTCGCGAAATTGTGGAAGATGACTCTGAGGATATTTGGGAACATGACAAAATTAGTCTTACCGAAGCTCAGAAAATTGAGCCAGACTTTGAAGTGGGCGAAGAAGTAGCCGAAGAAATTCACCTTGAAGATTTTGGAAGGAGAGCCGTAACCACAGCGCGCCAAACACTTATTCAAAAAGTAAAAGATTTAGAAAAAGATATTATTTATCAAAAATACAAAGACATTGTAGGTGAAATTATCTCAGGTGAAGTTTACCAAGTGTTGAGCAGAGAAGTTCTGTTGATTGATGCCGAGGGAAACGAGATCTCCATTCCGCGCACCGAGCAAATACCAAAAGACCGTTATCGCAAAGGCGAAAATGTAAGAGCCATTGTTCATAAGGTAGAAATGGTAAATGGCAATCCAAAAATTATCTTATCACGCACATCACCTGTGTTTCTTGAGCGTTTGTTTGAGCAAGAGGTTCCGGAAGTCTTCGATGGTTTGATCACCATTAAAAGAGTAGTGAGAGAACCAGGCGAACGCGCTAAAGTAGCTGTTGAGTCTTATGACGATAGAATCGATCCGGTAGGAGCATGTGTAGGGATGAAAGGTTCACGCATTCATGCCGTTGTGCGCGAACTTCAAAATGAAAACATTGATGTAATAAACTTCACCGAAAATCTTGATCTATATATTTCAAGAGCCTTGAGTCCAGCCAAAATATCAAGTTTAAAAATTAACAAAGAGCAAGGAAGGGTTTCGGTTAATCTTCGTCCTGACCAAGTTTCATTGGCCATAGGCAAGGGAGGATTGAACATTAGGTTGGCGAGCCGGTTGGTGGAAATGGAAATCGATGTGTTTCGCGAAACAGATGGTGTGCCGGAAGAAGATGTTGATTTAGATGAGTTCTCAGATGAAATTGAAAGCTGGGTAATAGATGAGTTAAAGAGAATCGGTTTAGATTCAGCCAAGAGTGTTTTGGCGCTAAATAAAGAAGAGTTGGTAAGGCGTACCGATTTGGAAGAAGAAACGGTGGAGCTTGTATTCAATGTATTAAGGAAAGAGTTTGAATAACAATTATTTGAGAAGAGTTAAAGACTTTAAGTTCAAATTGTTGCATTTTTACAACAAATTTTAAGGATTCCATCGATACAATAGATCAATATCACGAAGAAACAATAAAAATAAGTGGCTGAAGAGAAATTAATAAGGTTAGGGCAAGCATCAAGAAAACTCAATGTTGGTCACAACACCATTTTGGAATTTTTGGCCAAGAAAGGTTTTGTCGTGGAGAATAATCCAAACGCAAAACTTTCTCCAGAGCAGTTTACAATGCTCTCCAAAGAGTATGCATCCTCTGCATCAGAAAAGTTAGAAGCATCTGGCCTTACTATTGGAACCAAACACGCAGAACCTCTAGCGCCAATTGCAGAACCTGAAGCTCATCGAAAAAAATCTGAAGAGGAAGATCGAATCATGATCAAGAACCTTGGCTCAAAAGAAATTAAAGCCAAGGAGGAGGTTAAAGCCAAGGAAGAAGTTAAAGTTAAAGAAGAAGTAAAGCCGCAAGAAGAAAGCAAAGTAGAAAAGGTTGAAAAAGTTGACGTAGAGAAACCCAAACTTGAAGGCTTCAAAGTTCTTGGCAAAATTGATCTTGAAAAAAAGAAGGTTGCTCCAATAGAAGTTGCAGTTCAAGAAATAGCTGTTGAGGTTAAGAAAGAAGAGCCCGCACCCGTTATTGAAGAAGTAATAGCCGTTCAAGAAACTCCACCAGCAATTGCTGTTGTTGCTGAGAAAATGCCCGAACAAGAATTGATCAAAGCTAAGGCAGAGAGACTCCAAGGATTAAAGGTCGTAGATAGAATTGAATTACCTCAAGAAAAGAAAAAAGAGCAGCCGGTAGCATCATCCGATCTTAGAAGTGAAGCTCAAAAGAAAAGACCAAGAAAAAGACTTCCACCTACACCCGGCCAGGGTAGTGGTGGAAACAACCGGCCCGGCAACCCCAGCAACGGAGCTCCTACTCATGGAGGCGGTCCGGCAAAAAGGCCCTTGCCTTCACGCACGCCAAAGGCTGAACCAACAGAAAAAGAAATTCAAGATCAGATTAAAGCCACCCTTGCGAAACTAAGCGGAGGTAATAAAAAGTTTACAGGTGCGAAATACAGAAGAGAAAAGCGTCAAGCCAACTCAGATGCAGAAGAAGAACGTTTTCAACAAGAACAAGAAGATTCAAAAACACTAAAAGTAACGGAATTCATTTCTGCCAATGATTTGGCATCGATGATGGATATTTCAGTTAATGACGTAATCTCAGCTTGTTTAGGACTGGGTATGTTCGTATCCATTAACCAAAGGTTAGACGCAGAAGCAATCACAGTCATTGCCAGCGAATTTGGATACGAAGTGCAGTTTACTAACACGGAAGATGAAACTCTAGTTGAAGAACAAGAAGATACAGAGGAAGAATTATTAGCTCGCGCCCCTATTGTTACCATCATGGGGCATGTGGACCATGGTAAAACTTCGTTGCTGGATTATATCCGAAATACTAAAGTGGTGGCATCTGAAGCGGGTGGCATTACCCAGCACATTGGTGCTTATGATGTAATGACCAAGAGTGGCCATAAGATAGCATTCCTTGATACTCCCGGTCACGAAGCCT
>JANXRR010000002.1 GCA_025356795.1 Bacteroidia bacterium | reverse complement strand
TGGAATTTAAAGGTAGATGATACAGAGAAACTCTCCATATTAGCAGGTGAAACCATTTTTAGAGAATTGAAAAAATTAAGGAATGAGCGTGAAAATTTACGAAGAGTGCAGCGAATCAATAAGCTGTTTCCAATCTTCACAAAATTTAATCTGCAACCTAACTTGCACCAAAGCCAGAATTTTTATTTTGAAACCTCCGTTGAGATTAAAAATGAAAAAGATTTAAATATAGATTCTGAATGGTATAAGCAATTTAGTTTGCTAGGAGATAACTTAGGTGTGAAGGTGGAGTGATTTTTTTGGGAATTGAAAATGTTCAAATAAAAAAAGGCTGCTCAAACCAGCCTTTTTTATTTTCTATTGACCCTCCGCCAATTAACATAGGCGATGACTGGAGTTGATGTTTCAAGTTTTTTAATTGCCAGGAATGATACGATTATGAGTAACGAATGATCCTCTTGCACGAAGCGTAGGTTCAATGTATTGGATTTTATATTTTAAAGGAAGTAGCGCCTGCATGAATCCGTTTAGGCAAAGACAGGATAGCGAAAATGCTTTAACTTAGCGGCATTGATTTATTAAACCGTGGCTCAAATCCTTAAAATTGTATTCGCACTGGCAATGCTCGTAAGGGTTAATGTTGCCTCTTTCGGTCAGTCTAAACTTGCCTTTGTCAGCGACACCCAAGAACCCCTGTGGGTAGAGAGCTTATTTTTAAAGTCAAATCAAAATGTGAGAGCCACAGAAATGATCTTTAAAAACATCATCAAACAAAAGCCAACTAACCTCTTCATACTTGGCGATGTCGTTTCACTCGGCTTTAGAGAGCGAAAATGGAAAAGAATGGATGTCTATATCCAGCATTGTCGAGAGGCGGGAATTGCCGTATCTGCATTATTGGGTAATCATGATGTGATGGGAAGAGCAAAGAAAGGGCAAGAGAGATTTGAAAAACGGTTTACCGATCATTCGCTCACAGGCTTTGTTAAAGTAACAGATTCTATAGCGGTGGTCTTTGTCAATTCAAATTTCAGGAAGCTCTCTGCCAAAAAAAAATCGGTGCAACAGGAATGGCTGCAAACATCGCTGAGCAAGCTGGATAAGGATGGAGCTATACAAACTATTATTGTGGCGTGCCATCATGCACCGTTTTCTAATAGTAAAATTGTGGGGGCGTCACAACCCATTCAGCAAATCTTTGTGCCCCCCTTTTTGCAATCAAAAAAAGCAAGACTATTTATCACAGGGCATTCACATGCATTTGAGCACTTCAAAAAAGAAGGCAAAGACTTTTTAGTTATAGGAGGAGGGGGAGGCATCCATCAGCCACTCCGCGAAAACGGAGAATTCAACGATGCAGCTGCTAGTTATAAGCCGATGTTTCACTATGTAACCATCACGCGAGGGAGCGGCCAACTGCATATAATATCTCATTTCCTAAAAGACGATTTTTCTGGCTTTGAACGAGGGTATCAATTTGATGTGTTGATGGATACAAAATAAGTCTCAGATTGAGATTTGTTTTGTGAAGAATGCGAATTGTAGACTTGAAAACGCACCAACTCAATTGTTGACTAAAGCAAATGATAGTCGAAAAAATACAATTTTCACAACACAATAAACGCTGAGATCTAAACAAACGGGATTATAAAAGCTTCTTTCTTAATAAACGATCTCTTTTATCTGCTTATCTAAATGATCCCATACCAAACTGCTGGCGCCTAGAATGGGGGCGGCTTGGTTGCTCAATGCGGATGGAAGCACTTTTATTTTTCCTCTGAAGAGGGGCATCAGGTTTTCTTCCATGTGGCGAATGGTAGGTTTGAAAATCAGTTCTCCGGCCATCGTCAAGCCTCCAAATAAAAAGATTGCTTCAGGGTCGGTATGCACAACAGATTCAGCCAATTTCATTCCTAAGATACGCCCTGTATATTCATAGGCAGCCTTAGCTACTATATCTCCGCGAAGGGCGGATTCGGTAATCATTTTAGTGTTGAGGTTATCAAAACTCACGCCTCTCAATTCACTTGGTTCTAGGTGATCGGCCAAAAGTTTATACACAGTGCGCTTTATGCCTGTAGCCGAAACATATGTTTCTAAGCACCCTCTCTTTCCGCAATTGCAATAGCGGC
>JANXRR010000621.1 GCA_025356795.1 Bacteroidia bacterium | reverse complement strand
CGGCTTCTGCCCCTAGTGTATAATAGCTGGGTTGAAAAAGCATGGAGTAATTATTGGTTCCTAAAAACTCCGCATTGTTTGTTACCGGATTTATAATCGGAATCTTTTGAGTAGCAGAAAACTCATTTGCTATTTTATACTCTTCGGTAAATAAAGGCCCCACCAACAAATCAGAAGTGACTAACTCATCGTATTTTAATATTCTTTTAAGCGTATCCAAACTTCTTTCAGTATCATACGCTAAAAGTTCAATGACTATTCCTTGGCTTTTCAGCGTATCAACAGCTTGTTTCATACCCTCATACATATCAATCACAAATTGATTTTTCTTTTTCATTGGCGAAGGTTCCAATGTGGAGGTTAAGAATGGAAAAAGTAATGAAATGCGATAACTATTCTTTAGTTGAGATGGGATGGATTGTAAGGTGGCAAAATCATTTCTGTTAAAATTGAATTTGGTGAGTAGAGAATCAAAAAAAGGCCGATACTCATTTTCAAATCCTTGAGCACCTATGCTTACTAGAAGTTGGTGAGCTACTTCTATGTCTTTTGGAAACTCTTCCAATAAAAGCTTAAGTATTTCAACATCATTAATAGTGGATAAATAATATTGCTTAACCCTTGTTACCTCCATTCTTGCTGAATTTTCCTTGATATCATTCAATTCCTTCATGGCAAGAAAATAATCGCCAAGCTTAAAGTAAATACAGGTTAACTGATACCTTACTTCATCCAAATTATTCCAATTGGGATATACTTTTTCCAATTGAACGAAAGTTTGTTTCGCAAGCTGCGAGTAACCCAATTTTTGTGAACACAGTGCATAATAAAAAGTGGCATATTCAGGATAAAAATTCTCCTTATCGTAAGTCATGATAGGAGTAAAGGCATCCATTGCTTCAGCGTACTTCTCTTCGGTGAAAAGTTCTTTAGCAGTTTTATATTGACGTTTGAAATCTTGTGCGCAAAGGGAAGAAACAGAAAATATAGTCAACAAAAAGATGACTCCCCGCACACTAAACCCACGTAGCTTCGCATTAATTTTCATATTGGCAAGCCTTACTCCCACTCGATTGTTGCGGGTGGTTTAGAACTGATATCATATACAACCCTGTTCACACCTTTTACTGTATTTATAATTGCTGACGAAACCTCACTCAAAAACTCATAAGGCAAGTGACTCCAATCAGCCGTCATGCCATCAACACTAATTACTGCGCGCAAAGCTACTACCTTTTCATACGTGCGTTCATCGCCCATTACTCCCACGGACTGAACGGGCAACAACATGGCACCCGCTTGCCACACCGTATCATACAAGTTTTGCTTGCGTAGCGAGTCTATAAAAACATGGTCAACTTCTTGCAATAATTTTACTTTATCTACCGTAATGTCGCCCAAAATTCTAATCCCTAAACCAGGTCCTGGAAAAGGATGCCTCCCTAAAATTGTGGGATCAATACCCAACGTTTTACCTACCAACCTTACCTCATCTTTAAACAATGTATTGAGAGGTTCGACCACTTTCAATTTCATTTTTTCAGGAAGACCGCCCACATTATGATGCGATTTTATGGTGACCGATGGCCCCTTTACCGATACCGATTCAATTATATCAGGATAAATAGTTCCTTGACCTAACCATTTCACATCTGCAATTTTATGCGATTCCTCATCAAATACTTCTATGAACGATTTGCCGATTGCTTTCCGTTTAGCTTCCGGATCAGTGAGGCCCTTTAGTGCTTCATAAAATTTTTCTTTCGCATCAACGCCTTTTATATTTAAGCACATTCCTTTATAGGATTCAAGAACTTGCTCAAATTCATTTTTTCTTAGCAGGCCATTATCAACAAAAATGCAATACAAGTTTTTTCCGATAGCTTTATGGATCAAATTTGCCGCCACTGTTGAGTCTACACCTCCCGACAAAGCCATTACAACTTTATCGTTATCCAATTTTATTTTCAGATCGGTTATAGTTGTCTCAACAAACTGGTTGGGCGTCCAGCCTTGTAAACATTTACAAATATCAACCACAAAATTATAAAGAAGTTTTTTTCCTTCTGTTGTGTGCGTTACTTCTGGATGAAATTGAATGCCATAAAGATCTTTCCCTTTTTGCTTGAACGCTGCCACTTTTACAGAAGATGTACTTGCCAGTAATTCAAACGTATCAGGAATGGAAGCAATTGTATCGGCATGGCTCATCCAAACTTGTGAATCGACTTCTATGCCTCTAAAGAGAGCGTTTTGAGAATTTAATGTTGCTAATTTAGCACGCCCATACTCACGCATTTGCGATGGCAACACCTCTCCCCCACTTTTTTGAGCAATCCACTGCGCACCATAACAAACGCCCAGAACCGGCAGCACACCGAAAGAAGACAAATCAACATCAGGTGAGCCTTGATCACGAACGGAACAGGGGCTTCCCGATAGAATAATGCCTTTTATATCTCTTAAATTAGTTGGTATTTTATTGAAAGGATGAATTTCGCAATAGACATTTAGTTCGCGCACCCTTCGGGCAATTAACTGGGTGTATTGCGAACCGAAGTCAAGAATTAAGATTTGTTCTGCCATGTGCAAAAATAAGACTTTCAAGGTTAGATTTGAGATTTTAGAATTGAGATTTGGATTTTAAGCCTCAGATTCTATCGTAATCTAAACTTTAAGCAATTAAACCTTCTCAATTTGATCTCCCTTAAAATAAGAGGCAAGTTCCCATAAAAGCTTATCTTTGCGCCCTTAAATTAATCATAAGACTAAGGAATTAAGGGAATGGAAGCTGAAAAAATCAGAAACATCGCGATTATCGCACACGTTGACCACGGTAAAACTACATTGGTAGACAAACTGTTACACGCAGGACACATTTTTAAAGATCACGAAAATCCGGGCGAGTTGATCATGGATAGCAATGATTTGGAGCGCGAACGTGGTATCACCATTTTGGCTAAGAACGTATCGGTTCGCTATAAAGACTATAAAATTAATGTTATAGACACCCCAGGCCACAGTGATTTTGGTGGTGAAGTGGAGCGTGTATTAAACATGGCCGATGGATGCCTTTTGCTGGTCGATGCGTTTGAGGGCCCCATGCCGCAAACTCGATTTGTGTTGCAAAAAGCTCTTCAATTAGGTTTAAAGCCAATTGTGGTAATTAATAAGGTAGATAAGAAAAATTGTACTCCTGATGAAGTTCATGAGCAGGTTTTTGAATTGATGTTCGCGCTTGACGCCACTGAAGATCAATTGAACTTCCCTACTTTTTATGGTTCGGCAAAATGACCTGGACGACTTCGCCGACGAGAAGCTGCTCGCCTCGGCGACCTACCACGTGGTGGTGGCCAACCCGCCCTACATCACGGTGAAGGACCCGGAGCAGAACGAGTACTACCGCAAGCGCTGGTCGGCGTGCCACCGCCAGTTCCAACTGACGGTCCCGTTCGCGCAGCGGATCTTCGACCTCGCGCGCAGCCCGTCGTCGGACGGCCTG
>JANXRR010000597.1 GCA_025356795.1 Bacteroidia bacterium | reverse complement strand
TAGCGATTAAAAATATACCTGATGGGCAGAAGGCTTTCTTAACAGTATATGAAGCGGAATTGAAGAAGTTGAAGGAAGCGAAGTGACATTTTATTTAGGACTTATAAAAAAAAGATCAGCTTTATTCAGGCTGATCTTTTTTATTTTAAGCTAAAAAATATAATCTGTGCTCAAAAACTGAGATTCTCTGTTTTTAATTATAGAACTAATGATTTGCTTGTTCAACGGATTACTTTTGGTAGCTACCATAGTGCGAATGGAAAACACACGTAGGGCATCACCTACCGACAACGTTCCTTCTGCTGAATCTTTTCTTCCATTGAATGGGAATGAATCGGGGCCACGCTGACATTGCACATTCAAATTAATTCTGCCTACTTGATTTGAAAAGGCATCAATTAAATTGGCGATCTGCTGAGAGTCTTTACCGAAAATGCTTACCTGTTGACCAAAGTTAGAACTCACCACATAGTCAATTGTTTCTTGCACGTGTTCAAAAGGAACAATGGGAACTATAGGACCGAACTGTTCAATTGAATATACTTTCATTTTATCATTCACGGGATATAGCACTGCTGGATTGATGAACGTTTCGTTTATCTCACCGCCATGCTCATTCATAATTTTCGCTCCATGTTTTTGCGCGTCTTCCACTAAATCCTTCAAAAAATTAACCTTACCAGGTTCTGGCAATGGTGTTAGTGATACTCCTTCTTCCCAAGGCATACCAGGTTTTAGCTTTGCAATAGAAGCGCTGAACTTTTGAATGAATTCGGTAACTATACTTTTATGAACAAACAGAATTTTAAGCGCGGTACATCGCTGCCCGTTAAAAGATAGAGATCCCAACACACATTCACTCACGGCATTATCAATATCAGCATCTTTAAGAACTATAGCAGGGTTTTTTGCATCTAACCCTAAAATGGCTTTTAACTTATGAGGTTTAGGATGTAACCTTTTCAAGTCATTTGCTCCTTTGTTTGTGCCAATAAAAGCAAACACATCAATCTTGCCAGTTTCCATTAAGGCGCCCACGGTTTCACGGCCACGGCCATAAATAATATTGATAACACCTGCGGGGAAACTTGTTTGAAACGCTTCCAACAAAGGCTTTATTAATAACACTCCATACTTTGCTGGCTTAAATATTACGGTGTTACCCATAATTAACGCAGGTATCAAAGTGGTGAAAGTTTCGTTGAGTGGATAGTTGTAAGGCCCCATGCACAACGCCACACCTAACGGCATTCTTCTTATCTGCCCCATGATGCCTTGCTCTTGTACAAAACGTGAAGCATTGCGATCTTGATCTTTTAGTGCGGTGATAGTATCAACAATATAATCGCATGTGCGATCAAATTCTTTCTCAGAGTCTTTTTGCGTTTTGCCAATCTCCCACATCAGCAAGTTTACTACTTCCTTGCGTTTGGCGCGCATTTGTGCTAAGAAGTTTTCAATATGTTCAATACGATTTGCCACTGGCATCAAGGGCCATTTGCCATGCCCTTGGTCGTACGCTTTCACGGCCGCATCCAAGGCAAACAAGGCCTCTTTTGAAGTAAGTAACGGAGTGCTTCCTATTATTTTTTGTGTAAGAACCCCATCTTTCTCAGTAAGCACAGGGCTCAGCACAGGATTGAGCTCGCCTGGCCAATTCACCAATTCACCATTAATAAGGTATTCACGCTGTTCTAGGGTGTCGGATAATTTTACGGATTCGGGTAGGGTCGATTCTTTCGGAAAAAGATTGGTTAAAATTTTATTCATTAGTAAATGGTTTTTATTATACGAAGGTAATTATTTCTGTAACACGAATAGCGTTACCTAAGTTTCTTATACTATTAATCGAGTGACGAAAAATAATTCCCGATCTTAGATGTCCTTTTCAATCGATGGATATTGAATAGGTAAAAAAAATCAAATTTTAAGCCAATCTGAATTATGGAAAACTCAACCTACCCTCAAGTGCCGATTTCGAACGACTTGATATTTGAAAACAGAAACAAAACCTTTGGCGCATATCATTTATGGGAAGAATATCACAGAAATGTTGAAATTGCCTTAATGGTGTGTGCAGCATTTTTAGCGTTCGTTTTTATGATACCCGTGTTACTATCAAGCATAGTCTAATCTCTTGTTTTTATGTTAAGATAAGATTGGGTTGATTTCTTTTTTATTGATTTAGTTTGATCATCGATGATCAACGCTTCAAAAATATAAGATCTTAATAAATCAATATTTATATCCTTTATCGAATCAAAATCTTTCCAGTAAATTTGTTTTCTAGTACCTTTATTTAAATAGCCGATTTCATCTTGCATTAAATTGCCATTTGCAAATCCAAAGCGGACACCTCCATAGGTTTTCTTTTTCCCCCATAAAATCGAAGCAGGCCAAATAAAACAAATGGTTTTGTACCTTTTATAATAGAGAACATTGAAGGAAATTTTTTCTGTAGCATTAGGTATGCAATCAATTACCAATTGACGCAACACCTCCACTACTTTCAATTCATCGGTTGGCAAAAATTCAAGAAACTCGGTCACGGTAGTGAAGGAAACATTTTGCATTTTTTTGGTGAATGCCATATTTTCAAGGTAAGCCCTTGTTTCTATCTGATTAAAATTGTTACAAAATATTATTGAGTTGCTCTTTAATTTTTTCTAATTCTTCTTTCATCATCACCACGTGCTTTTGCATTTCGGCATCATTGGCTTTAGAGCCGATGGTATTTATTTCTCTACCAATTTCTTGTGCGAGAAACCCTAGCTTTTTGCCATTTGATTGATGACTTTTTAATACTTGCAGGAAATAATCTAAGTGTGTTTTCAAACGCACACGCTCTTCATGGATGTCTAGCTTCTCGATGTAATAAATAATCTCTTGCTCTAAGCGATTAGAATCAAAACCTTCGTTGCCAAAGAAATCAGTAATGCTTGATTTTATTTTGGATCTTATTTTTTCAATTCG
>JANXRR010000596.1 GCA_025356795.1 Bacteroidia bacterium | reverse complement strand
GCCCCTCTTTTTTCGTATAAGCATCAACCTTATTGCTGACAAGTTGCTCTCCAGCAGAGCTTGCTTCTTCTTCAGGCTGACGCGATAAGTCTAACGATTTATTCTAACAAAGTCACCAACTATTTTTCAGTACATTGCCCATAACGATCAGATTAAAAAATACCTAAGTCTTTATCCTACTCCACGAGATTGGAGAAAGCTAAGGGCAGACCTAAATAAAATGTGGCGTCAAAAAATATACTTCTCACCCATACTACTTAAAAGTATTAAAGTGCCAGTAATGTTAGTGCTTGGCGACCGTGATGATGTAACGCTAGAACAGGGTATTGAAATGCACCGACTAATTAAAGACAGTCAATTCTGTATTTTGCCAAATACCTCACATGCTGTGTTCCATGAAAGGCCAACACTTATCAATCAGCTTGCCATTGAGTTCTTTAAAAGTAAGATATTGCCGCTAAGATTTTGATACACCAATCGCTTGTTCTATGTCAGCGATAATATCCTTGATCTCTTCCAGCCCAACCGAAATTCTGATTAAGCCTGCGGTAATACCCACTGCGGCACGTTCCACTTCAGTTAATTTAGAATGGGTTGTAGAGGCAGGATGAGTAGCAATAGTACGCGTGTCGCCTAAATTAGCAGAGTGCGAAATCATCTTCAATGAATTTAAGAATGCACGACCTCTATCAATTCCACCCTTTATTTCAAACGTAACAATGCTTCCTCCATGGCGCATTTGTTTCTTGGCGAGCACGTGTTGCGGATGTGAAACCAAGAAAGGATATTTAACTTTCACTACTTCGCTGTGGTTTTCTAAATAGGTTGCGAGTTGCAAAGCATTGGCGCAATGGCGTTCCATGCGCACTGCCAATGTCTCCAGGCTCTTAGAGAGTATCCACGCATTGAAAGGCGACATTGATGGACCTGTATGTCGTGAAAAAAAACGCACCTCCTTAATCAATTCTTTTGTGCCCAGCACCGCTCCACCAATTACACGGCCTTGGCCGTCAATAGCTTTGGTAGCCGAGTGAGTAATGATATGCGCCCCCCACCTGGCCGGATTTTGTAAGTAAGGTGAAGCAAAGCAATTATCGACATTCAGAATCAGTTTATGTTTGTTCGCAAGCTTACCTAACCATTCTAAATCAATAATATCGAGCGCTGGGTTGGAGGGAGTTTCCACAAAAATCATTTTCGTGTTTAGCAAAATATTTTGCTCCCATGTTTCGGGTGAATTTAAATCTACATATGTATGGCTGATACCAACGCGCGGAAAGATCACATTGAATATTTGATGGGTAGATCCAAACACCGATCGTGAAGCCAATACATGATCTCCTGTTTTCAATAAAGAAGCCATGCTAATGTACATTGCCGCCATGCCCGAAGCAGTGGCAATGCCATCTTCTGTTCCTTCAAGAAGGCAAAGTTTTTGGATAAATTCCGAAGTGTTGGGGTTTGAAAAGCGCGTATAAATGTTGCCTTGGGCCTCATCGGCAAAGAGCGCACGGGCTTGTTCGGCATCGTCAAAAACAAAACTGGATGTTAAATATAACGGAACGGAATGCTCACGGAAATCGCTTCTTTCTGCCTGTATGCGAATGGCATCTGTTTCGGAGTATCCTATAAATTTATCTTCGCTTTTCATCTGTTGTTCAATTATTTAAGTATTTCAAAACTATGTGTAATTCTGGCTGACTTCTCTAATGTTTTTGCTACCGAACAATATTTTTCGACAGCTAAGATTATGGCCTTCTCTACTTTTGCTTTATCAAGATTGCCATATAACTTGAAATGGATATGGGCATCGGTAAATAAGGATGGCACGGCATCTTTCTCGCGTTTCCCGGTAACGGTAATGTTAATGTCTTTTAACTCTTGCTTTTGTTTTTTCAAAATGGAAATCAAATCAATCGAACTGCAACCGCCCAGTGCAGCCATTAGCAATTGCATGGGGCGCATGCCTTTGCCTGTGCCGCCTATCTCTGGGCTTGCATCCATATGCAAAGTATTTCCGCTTTCATTGGTGGCTTCCAAATGGAATTGGTCACTCACTCTATTAATATCAATCTTTATCATTCACTTTTCTTAATGGCCAAAATAAGCTTCCAGCTACCATTGCTAGTATGCTTGCTATTAAAGCTGGGATTAAACTAGGCCACGTGGTTTTCAAGGCTTCAAAGATAATCCAAGTTATGATTCCTGATACCATTGAAAGTAAAGCACCAGTTGAACTTGCCCTTTTCCAATACAACCCAAAGGCAAGAGGGGCAAAAAGTGAGACTAAACTTAATATGGAAGATTCGCCCACCAGCTCGTAGATATTTGATCGAAGGCATGCCATTACAGTAGCTATAATGCTAAAAACTAAAATAGAAATACGGGTTACTTTCAGCAATTGCCCATCGTTTAGTTTGCCTTTCGCAATAGGTTTGACCAGGTTCTCAGAAAAAATAGCCGCGGGAGCTAACATAGCGGAGCTTGTGGTACTCATAATTGCCGAAAGTAATGATCCGAAAAATAAAATCTGTATTGGCATGCTTGTATGCGCCAGCACCATGTTGGGTAGGGTCAATTGGGTATTGCCTGCAACTTGATTGGCGTATAAATGTTGAGCGCAGAGACTGATAAAGAGGGGAAGCATAGCCACTGAAAGATAAAGAGCAGCAGCAATAAAGCATGAGCGAACGGCAGTAGAAACAGAACCAGATGACATTACCCGCTGAAACACATCTTGCGAGGGAATGGACCCAAGCCCCAGAACAAACCAAGCGGCAAAGTATTTGACAATCTCTTTAAAATCAAGGGGGGGCAGAAATCGGAATTTTTCGCGGGGCACTTCTTTTAACACATTTACAACCCCACCCGCCTCTTGAGCCAATACACCGGCAAGTAACATCAAGCCTATCACAATGATTATGCTTTGAATAAAATCGGTGACCGAAATAGCCCACATGCCCCCTATGTAAGTATAGAAAGTAACAATTACGGCACTGGCAATTATACCTTGCCACACCGCTATACCTATTACCACATTCATGATTAAGCCCATGGCCACGAGTTGGGCGGCTATGTAGCCAACATAAGGAGGTGCCAGAAAAATGCTGGCTACTAATTCTGTTTTAGTTCCAAAGCGCACTTTAAAGAAGTCTCCCAATGTTAAGAGCTTCATGGTATAGAGCTTGCGCGCGAAGAACATACCAAAAAGCAACAGGCAAAGGGCAGCACCAAAAGGATCTTCAATTACCCCATACAAACCACCTTTTAAAAATTCTGAGGACGCTCCAAATACAGTTTCAGAGCCAAACCAAGTCGCAAAAAGTGCCGCTGAACTGAGCATAATTGGTAAACTTCTTCCCGCCAATAAAAAATCGCCCGAGGTTTTTACCCTTCGTGAAGCGATGTATCCTATCAGGATAGTAATGAGCAGATAACCAATAATGAATACGAGTAGCAAGTAAGTATTTAGCTAAAAACGAAACTATAAAACATTGGGAACATTGAGCATTTATACTAAATATTATGGTAAGGTTGAGCTTATCAGATTGAGCTTATCAGATTGAGCTTGTGGCTGAGCTTTTCAAGTTGAGCTTGTGACTGAGCTTGTCAGGTTGAGCTTGTGACTGAGCTTGTCGAAACCTTCATTATTTCAGTTTTGCTAAGTTCTCTTTTGCAGGAACAAAATCAGGAGCAATGGCCAACGCTTCCGCGTAAAGCTTTCTAGCAGCTACCTTGTCGGTTTCCTGCATAATTAAGCCTTTTAAGTTAAGAACACTCACTTTAAGAATGTATTCTTTGGACTTGCCTTGAGCATCATTAAACGCTGCCTTTAGCGTCTGGGCTTCGGGTTTTGTTAAAATAATATCTAGGTTGGTAAGTGCCTCGGGATATTTTTTTGTTTCATATTGCAGAGCCGCCATCTTGTAAAGCACCCCCACATTGCTTGTTAAAAGGTAAATGGATTCGTAGCTCGGCAGGGCCTTCTCTTTCAACCCTAAACCTTCGTAGCTGGCAGCTGACAGCTCTAAAAGGTTAATGCTTTTAGGGTTTTGTGATAATAGGTCGCGGGTTACCAACAAAGAAGGCGCATATTGCCTTGCATCAAAATACGATAAAGCCAAGTTGTAGATAATAGAATCATTCACCGCGTTTTCAGCAATTAAATCATAGAGTGCATCTCTTGCTTGTGCCTCATCGCCCCAACGTGTGGCCAATTGGTATTTCCTAATAAAATGTTCTACTAAAGGATTTGTTTGCTGCTGGGGTGCTGGTAGTACTTTTTTTACTGTATCAACGGGTGCTGCCGTTGGCTTTTGTTCAACGGGTGCCGGTTTTTGATCTTTCCCTTTCTTCTTTTGGGCTGTTACTGAAAATGCAGCTACTAATAATAGAAGAGTAATAATCTTGTTCATAGGTTATTTATTCGTGTTTTTTAATCAGTCCCTTTTCAGCTGCAATATCCAACATTAATTGATACGCCTCCTCCCTATTGTTGCGAATTTTTCCGTCCAAAATGGCTTCTTTAATCTGTTCTTTGATTTCACCGATCACTCTGCCGGGCGGCACGTTGAACAAATTGATGATCTCATCCCCGGTAACGGGCGGTTGCAAATTACGGATGCTGTCCTTTGCCTCCACCTCTTTCATCTTGGCTTCCACCTGCTCAAAGTTCTTCAAGAACTTGGTGACTTTCTCCATGTTTTTGGAGGTGATATCGGCACGGCATAGCTTCATCAGCGCATCTATATCATCGCCCGCTTCAAACAACAATCGCCTAATGGCGGAATCACTTACTTCTTTTACCAATGAGATTGGCCGCAAATGCAGCCGCACCAATTTTTGCACAAATAGCATGTGATCATTCATTGGCAACTTCAATCGCCTGAACAACCCCGGCACCATGCGCCCGCCTTTATCTTCATGGCCGTGAAAGGTAAAGCCGTGGCCTTCTTCGTAGCGCTTGGTCAATGGCTTAGCTATGTCGTGCAGAATGGCAGCCCAACGCAACCACAAGTCATCAGACATTTTGCATACGTTATCCAGCACTTGAAGGGTATGGAAGAAGTTGTCCTTGTGTGCATTGTTGCCTACTGAATCCACGCCATATAATGCTACCATTTCTGGGAAAAACTCTTTGAGCAAACCACTATGGAACAACAGCTTGAACCCGTACGAGGGCTTGGGCACCATTATTATTTTGTTGAGTTCAACGATAATGCGCTCCATGGAAACGATCTTCAATCGCTCGGTGTTTTTGGTGATGGCATCAAACGTATCGGGCTCTATATCAAAGTTAAGCTGCGCGGCAAACCGGATGGCGCGCATCATTCGCAAGGGGTCATCAGAAAAAGTAATGGATGGCTCAAGCGGGGTTTTAATCATTTTCTTTTTGAGATGATCCACACCCTGAAACGGATCGAGCAACTCGCCATAACTACCCGCGTTCAAGCTTATGGCCATGGCATTGATGGTAAAGTCGCGCCTGTGTTGGTCTTCTTGCAGCGTACCATCTTCAACAATGGGCTTGCGCGATTCTTGTCTGTAGCTTTCCTTTCGTGCGCCTACAAACTCAAGCTCATAATCGCTTTCCTTTATCATAGCCGTGCCAAAATTCTTGAACACTGTTACTTGCGGATTGCCCAGCTTCTCTGCCACACGAGTGGCCAGCTCTATGCCGCTACCCAAGCAAACAAAATCAATATCCTTGCAAGGCCGGGTTAAGATGAGATCGCGCACGAAACCTCCCACCACATAGACTTCTACCTGAATACTTTTAGCAACTTCCGACACTGTTTGAAAGATGGTGTTCTTGTGCAGTTCGGCCTCAAAATTCATTGAATTGGGTGCTGGTAAAGTTGGTATAAAATTGAAGGCTGCAAATTTAAGGGTTTAGTTGAATAAGTTAGGAAGTCTATGAAGACACTGTAATCTCAAAAAATGATGGCTTGAAGACAGTGCCATTTGATTCTCTTTGTAAAACTAACCGCAGAGCAAAGGTTAGCTAAGAATACACTAAGACAATCCTTCCAACTTTATCCTAAGCCAATTGCCAATTCTTACACTCATAATACTAAGTATGCAATTGGCTTCGTATGATTCAATTTACAATTGGCGCAGAGACCGAAGCGAGACTACCGAGAATCTGGTGTGAACTGGGTTCGGTTGAGGCTAGACGCGCTGCTTTTAGGTTGAACCGATCTCGGTTGGGGCTAGATGCGCTGCTTTTAGGCTAAACCGATCTCCGTTGAGGCTAGATACCGAGTATCTGGCGTGAATCGGGTTCGGTTGGGGCTATATACCAGTTATCTGGCATGAACCGGGTTCGGTTGGGGCTAGACGCGCTGCTTTTAGGCTGAACCGAATGCAGTAGAATAATAGTTTGGAAATTTAACCGTGAATGGGTAGCATTGTTTTATGGACATGAAGGCAACGTGCTGTATGGTTTGTAAGGCTTGGGAGCAGGGTGAGCCTAGCAACGAAGTTGCAGGTATACTAATGTTATGGGGCATTGTTTTTTGGACAGATTATGGACTATATCAAATCAATATTAAGTAAAGACTCGGACAAATTAATGTTTGACGACATCGAGCAATTCTTTAAGACTTCAAGAATTGAGACAAATATTATTGAGTTCAAGTCCTTTAATCCACAAGGG
>JANXRR010000251.1 GCA_025356795.1 Bacteroidia bacterium | reverse complement strand
CTTTTTTAGTAGCATTTGCAGTTAGTGCAATAATAGGTATCTGCCTTTTCGGGGAGTTATACTTCCGTATTTCTTTAGTGGTTTCAAAGCCGTCCATTATTGGCATTTGAATATCCATAAGTATTATGTCAAATGAATTTGCTTTTAATTTTTGAAGGGCTACATATCCATTTTCAGCTGTTTCAAAAGAACATTGCCAATTTTTTAAAATACTGCTTGCGTATAAACGGTTGATATCATTGTCTTCTACTAGTAAAACATTAAGAGCTTTCAACGAATTATTATTTCCTCTTTTTCTTGAAAGAAAAATTGCTTCTACTTTCTTTTTTGAGCTACCAGCTGAGTAGGGGATTATAACTGAAAATGTAGAACCAACATTTTCCTTACTCTTTACTTCAATAGAACCATGTTGAAGTTCAACTAATTGTTTTACAATGGTAAGCCCAAGCCCTGTGCCACCGTACTTGCGGGTTACACTGGCATCAGCCTGACTAAAACTTTCAAATATGGTAGAAAGTTTATCAGCTGGAATACCGATGCCTGAATCTTCAATTACAAATTTCACTGCCAACTTTGTTTTACTAATTTTCTTTGTGGAGGTTGAGATTCTAATGACTCCCGAATGCGTGAATTTTATAGCATTGCTAATAAGGTTAATAAGTATTTGATTAAGTCTCACAGGATCGCCTGTCAATATCTGATCTGCGGAGTTCTCCAAATCTAATTGCAACAGAATCCCTTTCTCTTTAGCTTGAATAAAAAAAATATCTTCTAGGGAATTAAGCACATCGTTGAGACTGAAGCCAATGTTTTCAAACTTGAGTTTCCCCGATTCTATTGAAGCTAAATCTAGAATATCATTAATGATTACTTTAAGATTATCAGCTGCACTTTTAATGGCGTTCAAATAAGTGATCTGATCTTCTTGTGTGGGGTTTTTACTTAATAAAGTAGCCATTCCGGCAATACCATTAATAGGTGTTCTGATTTCATGGCTAATATTAGCAAGGAATTGTTCTTTGGCTTTTTGAGCACGTAAAAGTTCTTCAGCATCTTTCTTTCGTTGAGTAATATCTCTACAGTCTAAAATTAATCCGTCAATGCCTTCTTTAAATTTTAAGTTGATAGAATTGAACTCTAGGTATTTATAGGTTTTATCCTTGCATAAAAATTGAAATTCTACTGCTGCAGAATATTTTTTTTGTGTACTTAGTTTATATCTCTTCTTTAAATCAATTTGAGTTTGCGGTAAGATATAGTTGAAGAAGTTTTTGTCAATAAGTGAATTTCTTTTATAGCCTAAAACTTCCTTCACCGATGGATTATGGTAATGAATGTTGCCATTAAAATCTACGATAAAAATAATATCGGAACCATCCTCCACTACTGATTCAAAGAATTTTCTTCCTTTTACATAGTTTTCTAGTTCTCTCATATATTATTCTTTTCCATTTCTTTGAGATAACGATAGATGGATGATTTGCCAATACCAAGTTTACTGGCTACCTCAAGTACGTTATCATCATATTTGTTAAGATAAGTTCGTATAATTCTGTATGTATATTGTTCTAAAGTCATTTCTTTAAAGAATAATGCATCATCGCCTCGGGTGCTATTGAAATTAATATCTACATCTTTAATTTCATTTTCTTCTGACATTACAGCGGATAAGTCAATAACTGATTTTAGCTCTCTTACATTTCCTGGAAAGGGATAGGAAAGCAATTTATCTTGAGCTTCATGTGTAAGTCTAAATTTCTTGAGCTGATTTTCTTTAGCAAATGAATCTAAGAAATGCTTGGCAAGCAGAACCACATCTTGGCCTCTTTCGCGTAGCGGGGGCAAGTGAATTGGCAATCCAAGAATTCTATAATAAAGATCTTCTCTGAACTTTCCTGCCCGCACCTCATCTTGAAGGTTTCTATGGGTGGCAACTATGATTCTTACCTCCAATTTTATAACCTGATTACCACCCACCCGAGTTATTTCTTTCTCTTGTAAAACCCTTAAAAGCTTGCCTTGTAAAGAGAGGTCCATCTCACCTATTTCATCCAAAAACAAAGTGCCTCCTTCGGCTTCCTCAAACTTGCCTATCCGTCTTCCGGTGGCTCCGGTAAAGGAGCCTCTTTCGTGGCCAAACAATTCGCTTTCTATAAGTTCCTTTGGAATAGCGGCAACATTTACGGCTACAAAAGGCTTTGATTTTAATT
>JANXRR010000569.1 GCA_025356795.1 Bacteroidia bacterium | reverse complement strand
GTTAATTTTACCAACATAGTTGTGAGGTGGCCAAGATCTTTTTTGTTCATAGACAAAAACATAGGTTCTATATTTTTTTCCAATGAGAGGAAATGATAGTCTTTGACAACACCAATTACTTTAGCGCCAATCCCAACCGTATCTTCTTGATAATTTAAATGTTCGTTTAACGGATCAGTCCATTTCATGTCGCTCACGAGTGCTTCATTTACGATGATAGCAGTAGTGTCTGAGATCATGGTAGGATCAAAGTTTCTACCTTGTGAAATTGTGGCGCCAAGGGTAGGTAAATAATAGGAATCTATCGGATAGACATACGCAGCTTTTTGTTCTCCTTTTATTTTATATCCATACCGTGAGTAGCCACGAGCAAAGGATAACCCCGTGCCGCCAACAGATACAACTGATGGTTCTTGCAACAAACGTGAGCGAAACCGTTCAACGGCCTTATCTGATTCATTGTTAAAGCCCATTTGTGTCGGGATCACAATAATTTGTTCTTTGTTATAGCCTAACTCTTTTGTGGTAACAAATTTCATTTGACGATACATGATCAGCGAACTCATAATCAAAAACGCAGACAATGCAAATTGCAAGACAACTAGTGGCTTAGCAAAACTGGCTTGTACTTTGGAGGTGAAGTTTCCTTTCAAAACCAAGGCTGGCATAAAGCTTGAAAGAAATAAAGAGGGGTAACTACCAGCAATCAAACCGATTAAGATTGTAAGGGCAAGGCTGACTGACAGCACAGGAAAGATATTCTGGATGGAAATTTCAATCGCTTTATTCGTAAATTGATTGAATGATGGCAGGAATAAGAATACCTGTCCGATGCCTATCACCATTGAGATTAACGCCAGAGTAACTGATTCGATGCTAAACTGCCAAACCAATTGCTGGCGTTGAGCACCGGCTGCTTTGCGCACGCCTATTTCAGTTCTTCTTGTGGCCGATGTGGTGAGTGCTAATGAAACATAATTGATACTGGCAATTAAAAGAATTAGAATAGCAATGCCACCTAAGATCATTGAATACTGAGGATCACTTACTTTGTCCCAACCAATTTCTTTTTTTAAGTGCCACTCGGGAAGTTGAGAAAATTCGATTTCCAACATTTTTATATTGGCTGGTATTGGTTCAACAGATTCCTTTCTCCATTTCTCCAACTTATCACCCATGTGCTTTTGAATTACTTTATCAATATTGGATTTGAATTTTGCCAGGTCTGTATTCGGAACAAGCTGAACAAAAGTGGGAGTATTGAAATTTCCCCACTGCTTCATATTCCTTTCGTAGCTGGGACTATTTTCTGCAGGAAGAAGTATTTCATATTTAATGTTTGAATTTGCGGGTGGTGCTTCGATAATTGCAGAGACAATAAATTCTTTGTCGCCATCAACATCCACACTAATCGATTTGCCCAAAGCACTGTCCTCACCAAAATATTTCTTTGCAATGGCAGGAGTAATAGCCGCTTCTAATTTCCCTTTGAATAACTTTTCTTTATTTCCTGCCAGGATTGAAAATGAAAACATGCGGAAAAAATCGGCATCCACAAAGGCAATTTCTTTCTCGGAAAAAATTTTGTCTTCATGCTTCACCACTCCATTGTGACCTGGATTATAGTGGGTAGCAAACTCAACTTCTGGCAACTCATCTTTCACTGTCTGTTTGAGTGGTTTCATCAGGTAAGCAGAGCGATTGTACGGATCTTTAGACTTGCCCTGCCAAGTATCGTATGATTTTTCTTCGAGACGATAAATCAGATTTTTGTTTTCATGAAATTGATCGAAGCTTTGCTCATCTTCTATGAATAAATAAATAAGCACACAAAATGCAATGCCAATGCTAAGTCCAAAAGCATTAATAAAAGAATACATCTTGCGCTTGGCAATGTTGCGCGCTGCCACTTTAAAATAATTTCCAATCATAACGTTGTTGTTTAAACCTAACCTGAACTTATTTCGAAGGATGATAGACGGTCTAAAAAAGTTGAGAGTGTTAAAAACATACCTTCTCTTCGCCTTCCTATCTCCAATCATTTTGCTATCGAGTTCAAACTGTTCCATCAAGTCACCTTCAATCCCTTCAAACAATTCTGTTGGACAGAACCAATGAAGGAAGCGCGAAGCTAACCGAGGTGGCTTTTTAGTATGCATAAATTTTATTATAGCAATGAATAAATTTGCAACTATCTAAATTCCAGAAATCTTGAGCTGTGGCATGAGTTTCCATAATTCCATTTGCTGTTCTTTCTTTGCCTTTAACATGGAAAGCCCTGCATTTGTAATTGTAAAAATTCTTTTTCTTCGGCCTCCGCGTGCATTGGTAGCGCCACCCATTCCAGATTTCACAAGGCCTTTGTCCTCCAACCTGTAGAGTGTTACATGAACAGCACTGAGGTTTACCACTCGGCCAACACGATCATTTATTTCATTCACAATCGCGTTTCCGTAAGCATCTTCTTGTAGAATTCCTACCATGGTGAGAACCAATTCTTCAAATTCACCTAGATATTCTTTTTGCATTTGTATATAGTTTGTATGACTAATATACGGATTATTATATATTTTGTTAAAGAAATGAATGTCTTTTTTTTTCTCTAAAAATTGATCAGTATAAAAATAATTCCATCTGTTATTCAATTTTAATCACATCTACCGGGTTCAT
>JANXRR010000516.1 GCA_025356795.1 Bacteroidia bacterium | reverse complement strand
CCCGATAATTATCAGAGCCATAGCCTGTAATTTGACCATAAATTAGTTGGTCGTTATTCGTTTTTAGTTGATCGTAAGAGACGCCAAGTTTTTCGGCATCCCCCGGCTTGTAGCTCGCAATTATTACATCTGATTGTTGTGCTAACTTTTGAATAATTCTCTTTCCCTCATCGGTGGTCAAATCAAGTGCGATTGACTTCTTCCCCCAATTGCAACAACAAAAGTAAGCTGATATATCTCCTTCCTTTTCTCCGCTTCCTTTCCAGGAACGTGTTACATCACCACCTGTTTTTAAGTTCTCTACTTTTATGACATCCGCGCCAAGCTCAGCGAAAAATTGCCCAACACTCGGGCCTGCTAACACAGAAGCCAACTCCAATACTTTTAAGTTTCGAAACATTTTATTAGTTATTGGTTGATCGTTATTAGTTAATCGAAAACGAACAACTAACAACAAGAAACGAAATACCGTATTTTTGTGTCATTTCCAAAAACTTAATAGATAATGCACAGATTATTACTCTCAGGATTGATTTTGGTCATTTTGGCATCATGCTCAGCAAAAAAAGCAGAATTAAAAACAGGCCCTTGGCGGGGATTGATTTCATTGCAAGGTCAGCAACTACTATTCAACTTTGAGATAGTAAAAGGCGGTGAAAAATATACTGCCAACCTAATCAATGGCGAAGAGACCATTCTATTAGATGAAGTGACTATCAAAGATGATTCTGTTTCTATGACGCTTCATATTTTTGATGCCGCACTTGTTGCCAAAATTGAAGATGGAAAATTAACAGGAACCTTTCTTAAAAATTATGCGAAGGATGCAAGCCTTCCCTTTGAAGCCACGGCCGGAGACACGTTTCGATTTACGAGCGAACAAAATACCAATGTTGACTTTACCGGAAAATACAGCGTTCAATTTATCTCTAATAAAAATGATACTACGGTTTCGGTAGGCATTTTTTCACAAAAAGAAAATATCGTTACGGGTACTTTCCTAACACCCACTGGCGACTATCGTTATTTACAGGGCAATGTAATAGATGGAAAAATGATGTTAAGTACATTTGATGGAAATCATGCGTTCCTCTTTTCAGCAACAAAGACGGGCAATAGCTTAACTGGCGATTATTATTCAGGGAAAAGTTCTCATGAAAAATGGACTGCCATCAAAAATGAAAATGCAAAGTTACCTGATGAAGAATCGTTGACTTATTTAAAGCCGGGCTTTGAAAAATTAGAATTTAGTTTCCCCGATCTAACCAAAAATAAAATTAGTCCCTCAGATGAGAGGTATAAAGGCAAAGTATTAGTGCTTCAAATTTTTGGAACATGGTGCCCTAACTGTATGGATGAAACTAAGTTCTTAACAAAATGGTACAAGGACAACAGCAACAGAGGGGTAGAAATTTTAGGGCTTGCCTACGAGCGCAAAGATGACTTTGATTATGCCAGCAGCAGGGTTTTAAAAATGAAAGAAAAGTTAGGGGTGCCTTATGATTTTGTAATTGCCGGAACCAATGATAAAGCTAAAGCTTCATTAACATTGCCGGCACTTAATAAAGTGATTGCCTTCCCAACTACAATTTTTATTGGCAAAGATGGAAAGGTTAAACACATTCATACAGGTTTCTCAGGGCCAGGTACTGGCGTTTATTATGATCAGTTCATTCAGTATTTTAATGAAACAGTAAACGAGTTGTTAGCCGAAGACTTAACTTCTAAAAAATAGTATCAAGCTATTGGCTGTGGGCTGCAAGCAGATTTGCCAAGCCTGGAGCTTGAAGCAGCAAGTTGTGAATCCATGAAAAAAAAAGTAGTTGTTGGTCTTTCTGGTGGTGTTGATTCAAGTGTAGCTGCTTATCTTTTAAAAGAGCAAGGCTATGAAGTGATTGCCATGTTTATGAAAAACTGGCATGACGATTCAGTAACCATTAGTGATGAGTGTCCTTGGTTAGATGATAGTAACGATGCCATGATTGTTGCTCAGTATTTAGGGATACCCTTTCAAGCCATTGATCTAAGTAAAGAATATAAAGAGCGCATTGTAGATTATATGTTCGCTGAGTATAAAGTTGGCCGAACTCCCAACCCCGATGTTCTTTGCAATAGAGAAATTAAGTTTGATGTTTTTTTAGATGCTGCATTGAAGTTAGGTGCCGATTTTGTGGCAACGGGTCACTATTGCCGTAAAGGTGAAATAGAAATCAG
>JANXRR010000508.1 GCA_025356795.1 Bacteroidia bacterium | reverse complement strand
CTCAGACGGAAAAATTGCCAGGCAAACCCTTTGGATTAATTTTAAAAAATTATGGATAAACGTTCCTTCCTAAAAAATATTTCTGCCTTTGGTTTGATAGGCTTGACCCCACTCGAATCATTTGCCAATTGGGTTGAAAATTTCAATCACATGTCGCCAGCTGAATTAGCCAAGGAAGAAGATTTTTGGCTGGGAATAAGAAATGGTTATAAACTCAAACCCGATTACATTAATCTTGAAAATGGATACTATTGCTTTCTTCCACAAGAACTTTTAGAAAGCTTTCTCGATCATGTAAGAGAAGTAAACTATCAGGGCTCTTATTATATGCGCACCGTTCAATTCGACAACAAGAAAAGCATATCGACAAGATTAGCTGAATTGGCCGGATGTGCAGCTGAAGAGCTTATCATCACCCGCAATACCACCGAATCATTGGATATGGTGATTGGCGGTTTCCATTGGAAAGAAGGAGATGAGGCCGTAATGGCCGAACAAGATTATGGTGCCATGTTGGATATGTTTAAACTCGTGGCGAAAAGATTTGGCGTTGTGAACAAAATAATTTCTATACCCAATAACCCTTCCTCGGATGAGGAGGTTGTTGAACTTTATTCAAAAGCAATCACAGCTAAGACTAAACTGCTGATGGTATCACACATTGTCAACATCACTGGTCAAATTATGCCGGTACAAAAAATTGCAAGTATGGCGCACAGTAATGGCGTGGAGGTAATGGTAGATGGCGCGCATGCCTTTGCTCACATTCAATACAAAATACCCGATCTTCAATGCGATTATTATGCAGCTAGTTTACACAAATGGCTGAGTACTCCGCTTGGTGCGGGGGTACTTTATGTGAAGAAAGAAAATATTTCCAAAATCTGGCCTTTGCTTGCAGATGGCGAGCTGAACGAAAATAAAATCGGGCGACTTAATCACATCGGCACACATCCTGTACATACAGATTTGGCGATTGCAAATTCAATCGACTTCTATTTAAAGCTTGGCCCAGAAAGAAAAGAAGCCAGACTTCGTTTTCTCCAAAATTACTGGATATCGAAAGTAAGAGGAGTACAAAATATTATCTTAAATTCCCCTTCTGATATAACGCGCATTTGTGGCATTGCTAACGTTGGTATTGAGGGTATGAAACCTAGTGACATGGCCAAAACACTTTTAGAGAAATATAAAGTTTATACTGTAGCCATTGACGGTGCCCATGTTCATGGCTGTCGGGTTACACCGAACATCTATACAACCACACCAGAGCTAGATGTATTTGTGAAAGCGTTGAATGAAATGGCTGGTTAAATTCCCCAGTTGGCTTCTTCGAACGAAACACCAGTGGAAATTGGCAGGTTGCACAAATAGGAGAAATTGATTCTGTTAAGATTAAATAGATAGAATTAGCAACAGAAAAAAACGAAGGCATCTATTTAAAACCTCTTGCATATTCAATTTCTGACTGAACAAAAATTTCATTTATGATGGCAACTACCTTTTCATAAATGGCACAAAAAGAATTCTCATCAGAAGAGCACACTCTAGGAGAAATCAATTTTAAAAATTAATCTCCCTTTTAATGCAACCTATCACAACTATTGGAGTATCTCTTTCGTCACGAATTCAAAATACCTCATCATGATCAAAAATTACTTCAAAATCGCTTTCCGCAATCTCATTAAACAAAAAGGCTATTCTTTCATTAACATAGCAGGTCTTGCCACAGGCATGGCCGTTGCTATTCTAATTGGCTTGTGGATTTGGGATGAACTATCGTATAACAAATATCATCAAAACTATGAACGCATTGCGCAAGTTTGGCAACACAATACCTCCAATGGTGTTGTAAGTTCTCAAATATCAAATCCGTATTTGATGGCTGAAGAGATACGCAACAACTTTGGCAGCGATTTTAAATATGTTCTGCAATCGTCCTGGAATTTCACTCATATACTTACCTATGGTGAAAAGAAATTCAACAAAGACGGGAGTTATTTCGAACCAGAAGTTACCGAGATGCTGTCGCTCAAAATGCTCAAAGGTTCGCGCGATGGATTGAAAGAACCTTATTCAATTTTGCTTTCGCAGTCCACTGCCAAAGCTTACTTTGGTGATGCCGACCCAATGAATCAGCTTATGCGCATCGACAATAAAAAGGATGTGAAAGTAACTGGTGTGTACGAAGATTTACCTTACAATTCTTCCTTTCGTGACGTGTCCTTCATTCTTCCATGGGAGCTTTACTTGATCACACAAGAGTGGGTTAAAAAAATGGAGAACCCTTGGGGAAGTAATTTCACGCAGACATTCGCACAGCTAGCAGATAATGCTGACATGAAAAAAGTGTCGGCAAAAATTAAAGATGTAAAATTCAATAAACTTAAAGATGAAGGCGATAGAAGATACAAGCCCGTAGTTTTTCTGTTGCCTATGAGCCAATGGCATTTATTTTCAGAGTTTAAAAATGGAATTAATATTGGCGGAAGAATTGAATTTGTATGGCTCTTCGGAATTATTGGGATTTTCGTTTTGATGCTGGCCTGTATCAATTTCATGAATTTGAGCACGGCTCGCTCTGAAAAGAGAGCAAAAGAAGTTGGCATTCGAAAATCGATTGGTTCGGTGCGCGGCCAATTGATAAGTCAGTTTTTTAGCGAATCGTTAGTGGTGGCATTGTTGGCTTTTATATTTTCTCTTCTATTAGTGCTACTCATGCTTCCTGCTTTCAATCAGGTAGCTGATAAGAAATTAACATTGCCTTGGCTTAGTTTATCGTTCTGGTTGATTGGCTTAGTTTTTAGTTTACTTACAGGAATTATAGCCGGCAGTTACCCAGCACTTTATCTATCCTCTTTTCAACCGGTAAAAGTTTTGAAGGGAACTTTCCGTGTCGGTCGTTTTGCCTCTGTTCCTCGCAAAGTGTTGGTGGTATTGCAATTCACGGTATCGGTTACACTCATCATAGGAACCATCATTGTGTTCAATCAAATACAATTTGCCAAAAACAGACCTATTGGCTATGATCGGAATGGATTGATCAATATGTTTATGTCAACTATGGATATTCATAATCATTTTGAAGCGGTGCGCCAAGAATTAAAAACTTCGGGAGCAGTAATGGAGATGGCAGAATCAGGAAGCCCCACAACACAAATATGGAACACCAATGGGGGCTTTGATTGGAAAGGCAAAGACCCACTGCAAGCGGTAGATTTTCCAAATAATGGCGTTACTTATGAGTATGGAAAAACCATCGGCTGGGAATTTAAAGAAGGGCGCGATTTTTCAAGAGATCATGCTACCGACTCATTGGCATTTGTCATCAATGAAGCCGCAGTAAAATTTTTAGGCTTTAAGAATACCATAGGGGAAACATTAATTTGGGAAGGCAAACCTTTCACTATTATAGGCATAATAAAAGATATGGTGGTAGAGTCGCCTTACGAACCAGCCAGAGCTTCACTGTTTCATATCTCAAAAGATGACGGCAATGTTATGCTCATGAAAATAAATCCTGATATGAGTTCGCGTGAGGCATTAGGTAAAATTGAAACTGTAATTAGAAAATATAATCCGGAAGCTCCTTTTGAATACAAGTTTGTAGATGAAGAGTATGCACGCAAGTTTGGTGATGAAGAACGTATAGGCAAGCTTGCCAGTTTTTTTGCAGCGCTCGCCATCTTCATAAGTTGCTTAGGCATTTTTGGCCTTGCCTCTTTTGTGGCCGAGCAAAAAGCAAAAGAAATTGGCGTTCGCAAAGTGATGGGTGCCTCCGTATTTACTTTATGGAAAATGCTTTCGAGAGATTTCGTGTTGCTTGTTATCATTTCACTTATTATAGCCATACCCACCTCCTTTTATTGTATGAATAACTGGTTGCTTAAATATG
>JANXRR010000507.1 GCA_025356795.1 Bacteroidia bacterium | reverse complement strand
GCCTTTACCCGCAACTAAAATAATATCTTTAGGTTTGGCCATCATGCAAGCAATCTTAATAGCTTCTTCACGGTCGGCCATAATCAACGTTTTTCTTATTTCCGAAATACCAATACCCGTTTTCATTTCATCTATAATACTCATGGGATCTTCATCTCTTGGATTGTCCGAGGTAATCACAACTTTATCACTAAACCGACAAGCAATGGATGCCATTAAAGGCCGTTTGCCCTTGTCACGATTACCTCCGCAGCCAACAACGGTTATCACTTGTTCAGTGCCTGTTCTAAAATGAGCAATGGTTTCCAATACATTTTTCAACGCATCAGGTGTATGGGCATAATCAACAATGGCGGTAATTTTTGAACCTGGTCTAATCAATTCAAATCGACCACTAGCGCCTTGCATGGCCGACAAATGAGTTAGCACTTCATCTGAATCTTGTTCTAATAAAATTGCTGCCCCATACACTGCCAATAAATTATAGGCATTAAAATCTCCAATTAATTTAAACCAAATACTCTTGTTAGCGATCTCCAGTTCTAAGCCTTCAATTGAGTTTGTGATAATTTTACCTTTAAAGTCAACCATTTTTTTCAAACCAAAAGAGTGCTTCTTTGCTTTTGTATTTTGAAGCATTACCATACCTCTTTTATCATCAGCATTTACTAGAGCAAAAGCATCTGAATTCAATCCATCAAAGAATTTCTTTTTAGCTTTTATATAATTTTCAAAGGTTTTATGATAATCTAGGTGATCGTGAGTTATGTTGGTGAATATTGCCCCGTTAAATTTCAAACCAGCAATTCTATCTTGATCTATAGCGTGCGAGCTTGCTTCAATGAAACAATACTTACATTCATCCTCCACCATTTGAACCAATAATTCATTTAGTTGAATAGGGTCTGGCGTTGTATGTGTAGACGGAATTTCTTTATCCACAATTTTATTCACAACTGTGGATAACAATCCACTGCGGTGCCCAAGTGAATTGAATAACTTATACAATAATGTTGCAACGGTAGTTTTACCGTTAGTTCCGGTTATACCAACAAGAGTAAGTTTAGCGGAAGGATTGTTGTAAAAGTTAGCAGCAATAATTCCTAAACTATGAGCACTGTCTTTTACGGCTACATAGGTAACACTCTCAGACACATTTTCTGGCAATCGTTCAGCAATAACAGCAGCAGCACCCATGCTAACAGCCATTTCAATAAACTCATGACCGTCTGATTGTGTTCCTTTGACTGCAATAAATAAGAATCCATTTTTTACTTTGCGTGAATCAAAGCAAATTCCTTTCACTACTAGAGACATGTCTCCAGATGTGGAGGTGATATGTACTTTGTATAATATGTCTCTCAGTTCTTTCATCAACTTAGTCGCAAATAAATTTTTGCCCCCTTTGTGAATTTCGCACCTGGTATGATCGATTGTTCAACCACTCTCCCAATTCCTTCATAGCTTACCCGAAGCCCTGCTTTCTCTAATAGATAAATAGCATCTTTGAAAGTCATGCCTTTCACATCCGGTACTTGATCTTTATGAATTGGATTTTGCTTTAATACCAACGCATTGCCATTTTTTGTTGCTTTGATCCAATCCTCTTCCGTTGACGAATGACTTGATACCCCGAGTGAGTTAGTAATCATGGTGATCTCATCTTGCTTGCCTGCTTTAATAGCTGGGAACACCCCGGGCTCTTGAACTTTCTTCTTTTCCATCGCTAAATGAAGATTGATATCTCTGGAATAAATATTATCAGCTATTTCTTTGAATACAGGCCCTGCCACTTTATTACCATATTGCTCCCAGCCTTTAGGATTCTTAATTAAAATGAGGATAGTATATTTAGGAGCATGCGCTGGGAAGTAGCCAACAAATGAAGTAATGTGCTTCTTAGTGTAGTGTCCATCTTCTAAAATTTGAGCAGTTCCTGTTTTACCAGCAATCCGATAATCAGCACTTTTTAAGTTATTAGCCGTACCATTTTCAACTACCCCTTCCAATAATATTTTTAATTGATTTAATGTTTTTGAAGAACATATTTTTTCGTTGAGTGTTTCCGATTCAAATTCTTTGGTTGGTTGATCCGCTTGTTTAATAGCGGTAACAAACATTGGCTTAATCATTTTACCATCATTCGCAATAGCGTTATAAAGTGTCAACGTGTGAAGTGGTGTGATTTCAAATCCATAACCATATGCCATCCAAGGAAGTGTGATACCGCTCCAATCTTTATCTTTTGGTCTGGTAATCTTAGGATACGCTTCACCATTAATCTGTAAACCCAACGGTTTTGACAAACGCAATTCATCTACATGATCTAAAAACTTTTGCGGCTTAGTCCCAAAATATTTATCTATCAATTTT
>JANXRR010000504.1 GCA_025356795.1 Bacteroidia bacterium | reverse complement strand
TGATGGGTTGAAGAAAGTTCTTCTTCCACCTGCTCTACTTTGATACCGATTTGTTTACACGCTTGTTCCAATGTAGACTCTGCGCATTCGTAAAATTTAATCCCAAAATTAAAAAGTACATACCCAAAGGCAGTGTCTTTGTTTACTAAATCTGCTAAAGTTGTATTTTTTAACATCAGAAACTTTTGGGATTGTAAATATAACAAACGGCTTTGCCTATTTGCCAGTTGAGGGGCTAATTCTCTTTCAATCGTTTATAGGATTGCGAATTGTTGGAAATTTTTCTGTTTTTTGCAGCCCGAACTTTGAACTAATAAAAACGTTTAGAGTTTAAAATACTTCCTTTTGAACATGAGCGAAATTAAAAATACCAAGTACCAAATTAGTCTTCCGTTGGTTTTATGCCTTGGCCTGGCAGCGGGTGTACTTATCGGCACAAGCTTAGGCGGCCGAAGTGTGGGTGGCGAAAGCGAAGATATAAGAAAGCTGAAAGAAGTGCTTGGCCTCGTAAAAAACGAATACGTTGATGAAACGAAAACAGATGTACTGGTAGAAGATGCCATCAATCACTTGCTTACTAAACTAGATCCTCACTCCAGCTACATCTCAGCCAAAGATAGGGAAGCAGCCAACGAAGACCTTCGAGGAAATTATGAAGGCATAGGAATAGAGTTCAATATTTTTCATGATACTCTGGTAGTGGTTACACCCTTAAGCGGAGGGCCATCTGAAGCTGTGGGCCTAAGATCGGGAGATCAAATTATTAAAGTTGATACCATTGGAATTGCCGGAATAAAACTGACCAATGCCGATGTTATGAAATATCTTAAAGGGCAAAAGGGCACAAAAGTAAAAATTGAAGTAATTCGAAAGAATGAAAATAAGCCGCTGGTATTTACAATTAAACGCGATAAAATTCCTCAATTTTCATTGGATGCTTCATACATGATTGATGGCGATATTGGATACATCAAAATCAATAGGTTCGCACAAACCACACATGAAGAATTTCGAACCGCACTTGCGAAATTGAAAAAAGAAGGCATGAAAAAATTGGTGTTAGACTTACAATCGAACCCCGGAGGATACATGAACCAGGCCATTGAATTAGCGGATGAATTTCTCTCGGAAGGAAAAAAGATTGTCTTTACCAAAGGAAAGGATAAGAAGTTTAATACCGATGCGCTGTCCACTTCCAAAGGAGATTTTGAACATGGAGATTTGATTGTGCTTGTAAATGAAGGAAGTGCTTCCGCTTCCGAAATTGTAGCTGGCGCGTTGCAAGATAATGACAGGGCCATGATTGTAGGAAGAAGATCGTTTGGGAAAGGCTTGGTGCAATCGCCATTCGATCTGAACGATGGTGCAGAATTAAGGCTCACCATTTCCAGATACTATACGCCCAGTGGAAGATCCATACAAAAACCCTATGAATCTTCAGAACAAGAATATGCAAAAGATATTGTGAAGCGTTACAAGCATGGCGAATTCTTCCATGCCGACAGCATAAAATTTAAGGACTCATTAAAATTCAAAACTGCCAACGGAAGGACTGTGTACGGAGGGGGTGGCATCATGCCCGATTATTTTGTACCCCTCGATACTACGTTAAATAGTCATTATTTAAATGAACTGTATATTTCAAATTCCATTCAAGAGTATACCTTCAATTATGCAGGAGTTCATAAAGCCTCATTAGAAAAAATAGGTTTTGAATCTTTCTTAAAAAATTTCGCAATCACACCCGAAATGCTAGATTCACTTGCCTTGGTTGGTAAGAGAAATAAAGTAGAACCAGATTTTAAAGATATTACTAAGAACAAACAACTATTTCAAGTGCACGTAAAATCGCAAATCGCTAGAAAAATTTGGAATAGTAATGGCTTCTTTCCGGTTTTCAATGAAACCAACGAAGTACTCAAGCAAGCGATAAAATTGTTTGATAGAATACCCGAGATCAATAGGCAAAAAATTTAATCTCTTACTTCTTACTACATATTAGAATCCGCAGTGTAGTATCTTTACTCAATGGAATTAGTTTATCTTTTAATGGGCGGCATCAGCGGAGGTGCTATTGGATGGTTAGTTTCCCGCGCCAACTATTTGAAAGAAAGTCGCCAGATACTTACCTCAATTTATATTGAGCAAGAAAAAAACAAATCGTTGCAAAGTCAACTTAATGAGTTGAAAAATTTGTTTGAGCACGAGCGCAAAACTGTGCTCGACCTAACCAACAATTTAGCCTCTAGCGAAGCGGACAACAGAAACTTGGAAGAAAAAATAGATGAACGCAAACTAGAGATGTTTGAGTTGCAGGAAAAATTTTCCTATCAATTTAGAAACCTAGCCAACGATATCTTTGAAGAGAAAAGCAGAAAATTTACAGAGCAAAACAAATCCAACATTTTTGATTTGCTTAAACCCTTAGGTGAAAAAATTGTAGAGTTTGAAAAACGAGTTGAGAGTTCTCAAAAAGATAGCATTGCCCGCAATTCTGCTTTGCGCGAGCAATTGGAAAACCTACAACGCCTTAATGTACAGATGACACGGGAGGCAGAGAATTTAACCAGAGCTCTAAAGGGTGATTCTAAAACTCAAGGTGCCTGGGGCGAATTTATTTTGGAAAGCATCTTAGAAAAATCTGGCTTGGAAAAGGATAGAGAATATACTGTTCAAGAATCTTTTACTACAGCAGAGGGTAGACTTCGCCCAGATGTAATTATTCGCTTGCCAGAAAACAAGCAAGTGATTATTGACTCGAAAGTAAGTTTAACTGCCTACAATAATTTTGTGAACAGCGAAACCGAAGAAGAAAAGAAAGCAGCTTTAAAAGCTCACCTGAGTTCCATTCGCCAACATATTAAGAGCCTGGCAGAAAAGAATTATCAAAACATTAAAGAAGCAGGACTTGATTTTGTTTTTATGTTCATTCCTATTGAACCCGCCTACATACTTGCTATTCAAAGTGATAAAGAATTATATGAAGATGCTTTTGAAAAAAGAATTGCGCTACTCAGTCCTACATTGCTAATCCCATCCTTGCAACTTATAAAGAATGTTTGGAAGCAGGAAAATCAAAATAAAAACACACAAGAGATCGTGCGTCAGGTTACTGCCCTCTACGATAAATTCAAAGGCTTTTCTGATGATCTTATCGACCTTGGCGTTCAAATAAAAAAATCTCAATCCTCGTATGAGGAAGCCATGAAAAAACTTTCTACAGGAAACGGTAATTTGATAAGAAGTGTTGAAAAGATTAAAAAGCTAGGCATTTCACCTTCCAAAAATATTGACCATCGATTGGTTGATCGTTCTACTGATCAAGCAGATTTATTTGAGTAATTGTTATACCACTCTTTTTCGGATCTCCTTTGCGTAAGTTCGGCTTACCGGAAAACTTTTTCCGTTCTGCATCTTTACAACCATACCACCGTTAAAGTGTCGCTCAATCTCTTTTAAGAAATTGATGTTAACTATGGTTGACCTGTGCACTCTTATAAATGTTTCTGGATCAAGTAATTCTTCGAGCTTACCAATGCCAAGAGAACTAACAAACTGATCATTTTTTGCATTAATTACGGTGTAATCGCCAGAAGCTTCTAAAAAAATTATTTCTTCTACCGGAAGGTTAAAAAGTTTCTCCGACTTCTGCACAAAAATATGTGACTCATACGATTCTTTATCCTCATGCTTAAAGGTGCGCAACAGCTCACCTATGTCGCCCTGCTCCATTGATTTACGCTTCATGGCACGATTAACTGCCAATTTAAATCTCTCTTCATCTAAAGGTTTCAATAAATAATCAACCGCATTTTTTTCAAAGGCTTTGATCGCATATTTATCATAAGCCGTTGTAAAGATTACATAGGGATCATGATCTAATTCATCTAGCACATCAAAGCCATTCATGCCAGGCATTTGAACATCGAGAAAGATTATGTCGGGTTTACGTTTGTTTATTTCTTCTACCGCCTCGCTGCCTTTAGAGCATTCAGCAACAATCTCCATTTCTGGAAACAACTCAATGTATTCACGAAGAAGGTCGCGCGCTAATTTTTCATCATCCACTATTATGCAAGAAGTTTTCATACAGCTATTGGCTCGTTTAATATTTCCTTTCTAACAGATTCCTTTTCTTCAATAAAAAAATTAACAGAATAACCCCTGTCGGAAGCACGGACACGAAGACCCGATTGTGGACCGAAATAACTTTTCAACCGAAGGTCAGTATTTGACATGCCAACACCACTTGAACTTCCATCCATTACTTTTTTAGCATTGCTGCCAAGGCCATCATCTTTTACTTCAAAAAAAACAATATTGCCAGAGCGCCTTACCGTTACAGAAATAGTGCCTCCCTCTTCTTTTGGAGCGATGCCATACTTTACTGCATTTTCTACCAATGGTTGCAAAATCATAGGAGGTATATCTAGTAAAAAGCAAGTAGGATCAATATCTTTTTCAAATTTTAGTCGATCGCCAAACCGAACTTGTTGAATACGAATATAATTTTCTATAAAGGTAATTTCTTGAACCAACTTTACCATTTCGCCTCCGTGAGAATCGAGTGCGTATCTAAAAATATCAGAAAGTTGAGTTATTAATTTCCGGGCTTGATCTTTACTTGTATGGACTAATGTACTAATTGAATTTAAGGTATTGAACAGAAAATGTGGGTTGATCTGTGATTTCAATAATGATATCTGCATCTCCTTATTTTTAAGTGCCAACTCACTCTTTTCTTTATCGCGACTTTGAAGGCCTTGAAAGTATCGGATAACATAATAAACACCTACCGTTATTATATATTGATCGTGAAAACGCAACGCATCCCAACTTAACAACTCGAGCATGTAACCTTCCCATCGATCAAAGTATATAGTGCCTTTAGTATGATTATTAAAATAGTAAGACAACGTGCCCATTACAAAAAAGAAAGTGACTAAACCCAACACGTGACCCGATATTTGGAAGAAGGGTTTAAACAGGGAGAGTACGTGAGACCAGAAAAAAATTAAAATAATAAAAGTGGCAAGAGCCAAGAAAAGAAAGAGGCCATTCCAGAGCACGTAGATTTGTGGATTCACAAACTTCCATTCAAAAATTGAACTAACAGCAAAGTTAATGGCATACCAAATGCAGATAAGCAGGTATGCTCGCTTCCAAATTTTAGGTATCGTTTCTATTGTTTTCACCTCTCTGCGTTTTGCAATCCTAAAAATAGTGAATTTAGTAGAAAGGGTTCACTTTGAATGAATCTGATTGCTTTGTTCAAACTTGAGTAAATAATTTCTCTTCAATAAACTCATGTAAAAGCTCCTTCTTATTAATGGGTACAACACCTACATGTTGGCAAACTAAACCGCCACCTAGATTGGAAAGAGCAGCAATGGTATGGGTGGAAAGTTTGAGAGCTACACATAATGCAGCAATACTTACTATTGTATCGCCTGCTCCTGAAACATCAGCAATTTCACGTATGTGCGCAGGTAATTTTATTTTTGATCCATTACGGTCAATGTACACTCCATGTTCAGAAAGCGTGACCATCACTCCTTGTGCTCCCAATTTTTCTTTTAGAGCTGTAACTGCCAACGAAACCTGTTCTTGATTATCAGACTCAACTTCCACTTTTAATCCCTCACGAAGTTCTTTCACATTGGGTTTGAATAGCGTCACGTTTTTGTAGGCAAGGAAATTTCTTTTCTTAGGGTCAACCACAGTAGCTATATTCATTTCATTAGCCCACTGAATGGTTTTTTCAATAATGGTTTGATTTAAAACTCCCTTATCATAATCTTCAAAAATCACTACTTGGCAGGTGGGCAAAATTTGCTTGATTTTCTCCAACAGCAAATTCTCCTCAGTTAAATTAGCTATAAAGTCATCCTCCTCATCCACACGCACTACATGCTGATCGCTCGCTATTACTCGAGTCTTAACTGTAGTAGATCGGTATTTGGTTATTACCATTCCTTCTTGTGTGATACCTCGCTCTTCCAAACAATGGGCAAATTTTTTGCCCTCATCATCATCGCCAATCAAGGAACAAAGAATGGGAGTTGCGCCTAAAGCATATACATTTAAAGCAACATTAGCAGCTCCTCCTAAACGAAAATCTTTTTTCTTTACTCTAACAATAGGAACAGGTGCTTCAGGAGATATTCGGTCAACAGAACCCCAAATATAACTATCTAGCATAACATCGCCAACAATTAAAACCCTAAGATTATTAAATGCTTGAAATGCTGCGTCTGGAGTTGTGATGTCCATCTAACTATTTTAATTTAGCCAATGTTTCCTTCATTCTTCTCATCGCTTCTATTAATTCTTTTTCTGAAGCTGCATAAGAAATCCGCACACAATTATCATCACCAAATGCGCTCCCTGGTACTAGCGATACATTTGCCACTTCGAGCATAAATAAACAAAAATCATCGCCATTTTTTATCGTGCGAGCGCCATCACTTTTCCCGTAGAATGAACTTACATCTGGGAAAAAATAAAATGCCCCTTGTGGATAATTTGCCTTCACTCCATTAATATCTTTCAGTAAATTATAAACGATGTCTCTGCGTTTGTGATATGCTTCTACCATTGTATTGGTAGAAGCCAGATCGCCCACAATGGCTGCCAATGCCCCGCGTTGAGAAATGGAGCAATTTGCCGATGTTATTTGTCCTTGCACTTTATTGCTTCCATCGGCAATCCATTTGGGTGCGGCTATGTATCCAACCCTCCAGCCCGTCATAGCGAAGCCTTTAGCAAAACCGTTTACGGTAATGGTGCGCTCAAACATCCCCGGAAGGGAAGCCAGGCTAACGCGCTCGCCAGTAAAGTTAATGTGCTCATAGATTTCATCGGCAATTACCAGCAAGCCTTCATGTTTTAATACCACTGCGGCTATTGCTTCCAATTCTTTTCTTGAAAACACAGAGCCTGTAGGGTTGCAGGGCGAGGAAAAAATCAAGGCTTTTGTTTTGGAGGTAATGGCCTTTTCAACCTGTTCGGCTGTTGCTTTAAAATCATTTTCGATCGTTCCTTTCACTAATACAGGGGTGGCTTCGCATAGGCGAACGAGTGCATCGTAGCTTACCCAATAGGGTGAGAACACAATCACTTCATCGCCTGGATTAAGCAATGCCAGCATTACATTGGCGATGGATTGCTTTGCTCCGTTTGACACCACAATGTTTTCGGCCTTATATGGAACGTTATTTTCGTTTTGATATTTAAGTGCTAGTGCTTCACGTAAATCTTGATAGCCCGCCACGGGGGGATAAGAGAAGAAGGTGCCTGTATCAATGGCCTGCTTTGCGGCATCACAAATAAATTGAGGGGTTTTAAAATCTGGCTCGCCTAAGCTGAGGTTAATAACGTCTATTCCCCTTGACTTGAATTCGCGGGCTTTGGCTGCCATAGCTAGCGTGGCTGATTCTTCTATTGCATTGATGCGGTCGGAAAGGTTCTTCATTTTTTTACTGATTAATGATTATTTCTGTTGATTCACTTGTTTTGAATTCCAAATCGATGTGATAAGTGGCAACGCTAAATATTTTGTTGTGGCCAGCACTATAGTATCGGGTAATTTTAACTTGCTTACTTTATGAGTTTTGTGGAGTAATCAAGCTTTTCAAAAGATCCACTTGCTATTCCATGGGGTATCAACTCCATTCAACTCAATCGCTTTATTGATTTTTTTTGAAATGCCTTTTGTAGATGATTCCTTTTTTATTATCTTAATCATAAGAGTTAATCCACGGTAAAAATAACGGAATTAAAAAGGGTAACCAAGAATGAAATCAAGAAATAATCACTGAAACAACGTTCTCCCCGTTATGCTTCTTCCCAGTGTAATTTCATCGGCATATTCCAAATCCCCACCCATGGGTATGCCACGGGCAATGGAACTTATTTTAATTGGAAATGAAGAGAGTTTTTTGTTGAGGTAAAATGCCGTGGTATCGCCTTCCATGGTAGGGCTCAATCCTAATATAACTTCTTTGATCACATCATCAGATGAGGCCAGCCTACTAAAAAGCGAATCTATTTTTAACTCAGAAGGTCCTATTCCATTCATGGGAGAAATTACTCCGCCCAATACATGATACACTCCAAAATATTGCGAAGTGTTTTCTATGGCCATCACATCTTTGCTTTCTTCAACCACACAAACAATACTATGATCGCGCCTATTGCTTGCGCAAATAGTGCATTGCGATTCATCTGCAATGGTGTGGCAGGTACTGCAAAACTTTATGTTTGCTCTAAGTGTAGAAAGTGCCGAGGTAAGTAAGATGGTTTTGTCTTCTTTCTCTTTTACGAGATGCAACACTAAGCGAAGCGCAGTTTTTTTACCAATGCCAGGAAGCCTAGCCATTTCATTCACGGCTTCTTCTATAAGTTTTGATGGGTATTCCATTTAGTTGGCTTCGGGTTTTGAGCTATGAGTTTCGAGCAATGATTCCATTCTAATTCGAAACTGCCCTCTGGGTCGCATTACATAATCTTCGCATCAATGCCTGCTTCACAAATGGCCTCGCGCATGGGGTTTAGTTCTTCATAAGAACCCGTCTTTACTGCGCACTTACCTTTAAAATGGATCAACCAAGTGCATTGTTCAGCTTGTTCATTAGAGTGCGCGCAAACTTTGATCAAGGTATTGATAACGTGTTCAAACGTATTGAAATCATCATTGTACACAACTAAATCCTTAACATCGGTAATCTCTATTGATTCAAGTAAATCAACTAGCTCCAGTTCTTCGGTTAAAGTCTTCATGGTTGTGCTTGCAAATAAAGTTTCAAAAGTAAAAAAAAATAACAAGTTTTAGGCCGCTAATTTTTTAAAATGACTCCATTTGTAGTTTTATCTATCATTATAATTTATTTTCTGTCACTCATCGCAATTTCGATATACACATCTAGGGGAGCAACTTCTGATACTTTCTTCACGGGCAATCGTCAATCACCGTGGTATTTAGTAGCCTTTGGCATGATTGGGTCGTCCCTTTCGGGGATCACCTTTGTATCTGTTCCGGGAAGTGTAGGTAAAACAGGTTTCGCCTATTTTCAAGTGGTAATTGGCTACCTCTTCGGCTATTGGGTAATCATTGGCTTGCTCCTGCCTCTTTATTATCGACTTAATTTGGTTTCCATTTATACCTACTTAGAACAACGCTTTTCCACATGGTCATACAAAACCGGAGCCTCTTTTTTCTTGCTTTCGCGCACCATAGGTTCCTCGCTTAGGCTTTACTTAGCAGCCGCTGTTCTTCAACTATTTTTGTTCGATGCTTGGCATGTTCCTTTCATCTTCACTGTGGCCACCACTATGCTTCTCATTTGGGTGTATACTTTTAAAGGCGGTATAAAAACAATTGTATGGACAGACGCATTTCAAACCATCTTTTTAGTTTCTTCAGTAATACTATCGGTTTATTTAATAAGTGAGCGGCTACAGTTTTCTTTTAGCTCTATGGTATACGCTGTGAGTTCTAGCAGCTACTCCAGAATTTTTCATTTCGATAATGTAAACAGCCCGTTATTTTTTTGGAAACAATTTGTTGCGGGCGCTTTCATTGCCATTGCCATGACAGGGCTTGACCAAGATCTGATGCAGAAAAATTTGAGCTGCAAAAATTTGAAAGACGCACAAAAGAATATGTTTTGGCTAAGTTCAACTTTGGTGGTGGTTAATCTGCTGTTCTTAACACTTGGTGCATTGCTCTATTTATATAGCAACCAAAACAATCTTGCTATTCCTGCTACCACTGATGAATTATTCCCTCGCCTCGCATTGAACCATTTTGGATTGTTGGCGGGCATTTTATTTTTACTGGGTATAATAGCCTCTTCTTATGCCAGTGCAGATTCTGCGCTTGCCGCATTAACAACTTCTTTTTGTATCGATTTTCTAAATTTCAAAGACAAAGACGAAAAGACAAAAACAAGACAAAAGAATTTCGTGCACATTAGCTTCTCTGTTTTATTTTTAATCATCATAGTAATCTTCAAAGAAATAAACCAACAGTCATTAATTCTTGCGGTACTCACTGCAGCAAGTTACACGTATGGCCCACTGCTAGGCCTTTTTGCATTTGGCATGTTTACAAAACTTCAAGTAAGAGATAAACTGGTGCCTTTCATTTGTATTCTTTCTCCATTTATTTCTTATTGGATAAGTACAAACTCAGAGCAGTGGTGGCATGGCTATAAATTTGGGCCAGAGCTTTTAGTGGTAAATGCCTTGATCACTTTCGTGGGATTATTTTTTATATCCAGGAAAACGGCCACCAGCTTTTAATTAAAAACCAATCAAAGGTCAATAGCAGGATCCCACAATAATTTTTTAAAATCCTGAACGTGATCTTTACTAACTTCAACTCCTTCTTTTTCCAATCTTTCTTGCATAGCTGTGGGTGTTTCAAAATGATGCTTGCCACTTAGCATGCCGTTTCTATTCACCACACGGTGAGCAGGAATTTTCTTATCTGCATGTGCTGCATTCATTGCCCAGCCAACCATGCGCGCGCTCATTTTGGTGCCCAAGTACTTGGCAATGGTGCCATAACTGGTCACTCTTCCTTTCGGGATCAACTTAACTACTTCAAAAACATCGTCAAAAAAGGTGTATTTATTTTCTTGCTTTCCTTTGGTCATTTTAATCGATCATTCACACAAAAATCATAACAAAGACTCTATTCAAAAATAGGATTAACTAACTTTGAAACAATATTTAATTTCTTCAATGAAAGTTATTCGTATTCTCCTTATTTTAATTTTGACTAGCAACATTGGCAACGCTCAACAACTACTATTTCCAGAAGACAAGGACAGAATTACCCTGAGGGAGGGCGAAACGTTTGGCTTCAAAATTTCCACTAATGATGCAGTGGCACCCCATATTTTTTTTTTGGAAGGTGCCGAAGGCTTAGGAATAAAACTTGATAGCATGGGGAATTTTTCTTGGACACCGGCTTATGATTTCGTTAACCGCTTGGAAACCCAGAAAGAAATTACGGTAATCGTTCAAGCCGATTGGACAGACGGGCGCAAAGCAAGAACGCCCATCACCTTTGTGGTGACCCATAAAAACCAGCCCCCGGTGGTAGAAGACTTGCCTATCTTTTATGTTCGCCAGTCAACCCTAAATAAATATCAGATTTCTCAAGACTACATTGTCGATCCCGATCGAGATCCGCTGGTGTTCAAGTCCATTCAATCTCAAATGCCCGAAGGTGTAGTTATTTCTTCGTTGGGTCAGATTACGTGGAACCCATCGCGAAATCAATTTAACCAACTAAAAAATAATCCGCTTACAATTGAATTTATTGTTCAAGATCAACCCGAAAAGGCCGAGACCAAAGGCAAAATTAAAATAGCCCAAACCCAGCTCGACCTTCCCCCTGAAATTTTGTCCGTACCTAACGACAGCACCTTTACCATAAAAGAAGACGAGCTCATAAATTTGAAATTATATTTTTCAGACCCCAATGGCGATGAAAATGTTGCTGCCATCGGTTTTTTAAGTTCAGACAAAAGAATTCCCAAAACCAGTTGGAAAGAAAACACCCTCGTACAAGCTGAATTTACCTGGACCCCCGGCTACTCCTTTATTGACGAAGCAGTAAAGTTTAAAAATATTGAAATCATATTTTTTGCGTTGGATAAATCCTCCAACCGCACGCAAAGAAAAATTTACATTAAAATAGTGGATGCAGAAAATTTGGACGAAAAAGATAAACTTTTGTATGAAAAATATAAGGGCTCGCTGCTTCATGCTAAAGAGTTGATAGATAAGCTTGATATTAACCATGAAGTACTTAATCGCGCGTACAAGAAAGCAAAAATGGGAAAACGCAACAGAAGTATATTAAATGCCTCGCTGGGTGCCACCACAGGGCTTTCTCCGGTAGTGCTGGCCACCAATGATTCGAAAATTGTTTCCGCCTTGGGGGGCACGGCCACACTTACATTAGGAACCTTGGAAGCAACCGAAGTGCTAGGGAAATCAAAGGCTGACATTTTGGATAAGCAAAAGACAAACATTGACATTCGCAATATGCTTCAATTAGAAGGGGA
>JANXRR010000490.1 GCA_025356795.1 Bacteroidia bacterium | reverse complement strand
GATCTTTCCCTGCAATTCCTAATATTTTCTCAATAATAAAATAATGCATCACAGTAAGGTCAAGCCGTTTGATAACATCTGGAAAATTCCACCTTAACTTTTGGAATGACTCGGGCTTTAATCTGATTTTATAGGCTTCATCTTTAAATACAATACCAAATGCCCATTGCTTTCCAAGAATGATTTCGTTTAAGGACGTTACTTCTGCTGGTTTTATAATAAAATCTTCTTCCAGTTTTTTCAAGATACTACTTTCATCAAAATCCGAAAGACCTTTTACTAATCGATGGGTTGGTAAAATTTTTAAGTCACCCGCTTCGGTATTAGTCAAATACATTAAATGAAAATTGTAACCTTCATTGCCTATATTATTTACGTTTGCAGCCTTGTGTTTATTCATGTTCACCAACGAGCTTTCGTAGCGATGATGACCATCTGCAAGAATAATTATTTTAGGTTTAAGTACATCAACAAATTTTTGAACGATGCTCGCATCTTGAATCACTGCCATTATATCCCGTACTCCTTGATAATCTTCGACTTCTACTAGCGGATGTTGGATCGCAGCATCCATATATTTTTCTAAAGTGAAATCAGTATCAGTATAAAGGCCATGTGTGGGGCTCACATTAAGTTCAGTCTTCTCAAGTAATTCAATACGATCGTTTACCGAACTTGGAATGGTGGTTTCATGTCGTAAAATTACTTTTTCATCCCAATCATACACTCTAATGTTACATACAAAACCTTTACGGCATAGCTCTGTTGATCCTTGGATCTTAAAATATTGATAGTACACATAAATGGAAGGCAACTTATCTTGGATCAGAATGCCTTTAACTTTCCAATCAGCTAGTAATGAGGCCGCACGATTCGCAGCATTGGGTGGCATGGGCACCGAAAGATGGATACTATTCAGCTCGCTTGTATATAAGGCCTTACGTTGCTTGTCAGACACAACATCAAATAGGGGAGAGGTTAAATCTTCTATATTTTTATAAAGTGATGGGTTATAGCGCCAAGCGCGTAAGGGTTTTATCTCAGCCATTTAGTAGCATGTTAGCCGAATGTAAAAATATATTGTGGGAGACTGGTTGGCACAAAGTAATCTGTTCAGTGTGTTGCACGCTACAAGTTTATATATCTTTATAGTCTATTTGTTTTCCACTTCCTAGTATTTTTGAATAGCAAGGGAATCACCACTTCGGCTTTCTTTGAATTAATTATGGTTGATGTAAGAAGTGCAGCAAGTAACTCTTCTTGGTCATCTGGTTTTGGATTTAACACCTCAGGCTTAAAATAATTCTCGACAAACTTAGTGTCGAAATTGCCTGACCGGAAAGCCTCGTGTTGCATTACAAATTTGCAAAAACCCAAAGTGGTTTCCACTCCTGTTATTTCATATTCATCAATAGCGCGAATCATTTTCTCGATGGCTTCTTCACGCGTGTGTGCAGTACAAATCATTTTTGCAATCATTGGGTCATAGTAAAATGGAATCGCCATGCCTTCTTCAAAACCATCATCCACCCGAATGCCATTACCTTGCGGGCGCTTGTATGTTTTCAACGTACCAATGTCAGGTAAGAAATTATTAGAAGGATCTTCTGCATACACACGCACCTCAATGGCATGCCCTTTCATGGTTAAGTCTGCTTGTTTGAAAGGAAGCTTTTCACCCTCCGCAATTTTGATTTGGAGTTTTACCAAATCAATTCCAGTAATTTGTTCTGTTACCGGATGCTCCACTTGTAAGCGAGTATTCATTTCCAGAAAATAGAAATTCATATGCTCGTCCAAAATAAATTCTATGGTTCCTGCATTAAAATAATTGGCAGCTTTGGCGGCATTTACTGCGGCCTTGCCCATCTCATTTCTTAGCTGTGACGTTAAAATCGAACTAGGTGCTTCTTCTACTACCTTTTGATGCCTGCGTTGAATGGAGCATTCGCGTTCAAAAAGATGTACCACATTGCCGTATTGATCTCCAACTATTTGAAATTCTATGTGCCTTGGTTTGGATACATATTTTTCAATGAATACAGAGCCATCGCCAAAGGAAGAGATTGCTTCGCTAACGGCTCGTTCCATCTGTTCATCGAAAGACGCTTCATCATCTACAATACGCATACCTTTGCCGCC
>JANXRR010000484.1 GCA_025356795.1 Bacteroidia bacterium | reverse complement strand
CACAACAGTTATAAAACGCTAAATACTAATAGTGCCTCTGCAGACAAGCAGTGGGTATTGGTAGATGCTAATGGTCAAGTACTTGGAAGAGTAGCTAGCCAAATCGCAAAAATAATCCGTGGCAAAAATAAGCCCGGTTTCACTCCCAATGTTGATTGTGGAGATCATGTGGTAGTTATAAACGCTGAAAAGGTTAGGTATACAGGTAAAAAGCTAAACAACCGCGTGTTGTTTACTTATTCTGGTTACCCAGGAGGACAGCGAGAATTAACACCCGCTATGATTCTAGCTAAACATCCGACTCGCTTGATTGAGCACGCTGTTCGTGGCATGCTCCCTAAAAACAGCATCGGCCGCGAGATTTTCAAAAGCCTGCATATTTATACAGGCACAGAACATCCGCATATCGCCCAACAACCAAAAGAAGTTAAATTCTAATCAATGGAAATTACTAACACTACTGGAAGAAGAAAGACATCCATCGCTCGGGTTTATGTAAAACCGGGCAAAGGAGTAATCAAAATAAACGATAAAGAGCTTGGTGTTTACTTTGTTTCTGATATTCATCAGACTACCGTAAAGCAACCTCTTACAATTTTGAAGGCTGAAACCAATTATGACATCACTGTTAATGTTGAAGGTGGTGGAATTAAAGGTCAGGCAGAAGCTGTTCGGTTAGGTATTTCTCGTGCCTTGGTTGAAATAAACAGTGAAAACAAACCAGCCTTGAGAAAGGAAGGTTTAATGACACGCGATTCACGCATGGTAGAACGTAAAAAACCAGGTCGTAGAAAAGCCAGAAGGAAATTCCAGTTCAGCAAGCGTTAATCTAGAAGAAATTAAAAGCATGGCAGATAAAATAACAACACAAGATTTGATGGATGCAGGGGTGCACTTTGGTCACCTTACTCGCAAGTGGAATCCAAAAATGGCTGAGTATATCTTTATGGAGAACAATGGTATTCATATCATTGATCTTAATAAGACCCAGAAATGTTTGGAAGAAGCAATCTTCTCCCTGAAAAACATCGTTCGTTCTGGAAGAAAGATCATGTTCGTAGCTACTAAAAAACAAGCAAAGGACATTATCAACGAAGAGGCCACTCGTTTAAATATGCCTTTCGTTACAGAACGCTGGCTGGGAGGAATGCTTACTAACTTTGCCACCATTCGCAAATCATTGAAAAAACTAGCTCAAATAGACAAGTTAATGAAAGATGAAGCTTTCACTAATTTAGCTAAACGTGAGCGTTTGATGATTACCCGTGAAAAAGCAAAACTCGAGAAATTATTAGGAGGTATTACAGATTTGAACCGCTTGCCAGCAGCTCTTTTTATTGTTGATGTGAAAAGAGAACACATTGCTGTGGCCGAGGCTCAAAAATTGAATATACCAGTATATGCTTTAGTGGATACAAATTCTGACCCAAGCAATATTGACTTCCCAATCCCAGGAAACGATGATGCATTCAAGTCTATTTCTTTGATTGCTAAGCAAGTAGGTAAAGCAATAGAAGAAGCATTAATGGAGCGCAAAAAAGATAAAGAGGATTCTGGTTTGAAGAAGGATCAGGATGAAAGGATCAAAGCCGATCAAGCTGTAGAAGAAGCGAATTAATTCATTTCCATAGTGTTTAATAAAACGCAAACATCGGCCAAAAGTCGGTGTTTGGTTTTTTAGGCCATTCCAAACATTAACTTCCAACTATTAAAATCTTAACTAAATAATTATGGCAGAGATAACAGCACAAGATGTAAATAAGCTTCGCACCATGACTGGTGCAGGTATGATGGATTGTAAAAAAGCATTAACGGAAGCCGAAGGTGATTTCGAAAAGGCTATTGAGATATTAAGAAAGAAGGGACAGAAAGTTTCTGCTTCTCGCTCTGATAGAGATGCTAAAGAAGGTTCTGTATTTATTAAAACAAGCGATACTAAAAATGAAGCAGTTTTGATTGCCTTAAATTGTGAAACTGACTTTGTTGGAAAGAATGAATCATTCCAAGCACTGGGGAAATTAATAGTAGAAACTGCCTTCGAGAAGAAATCAATTTCTAAAGAAGCACTTCTCTCTGAGAAAGTAGGTGATCTAACCATAGCAGAAAGAATTACTGAATTGGTAGGGAAAATTGGGGAGAAAATTGAAATCAGTGAATATGTTCACATGAAGGGTGAAGCCGTTGTGCCTTACATTCATGTGGGAAGTAAATTGGGTGTATTGGTTTCTTTAAACGGCACTGGAGGAAAAGATGTAACCGATGCAGGCAAAGATGTAGGTATGCAAATTGCAGCCATGAATCCGTTAGCGGTAGATGAAAAATCAATTAGTCAATCAATTATTGATAAAGAATTGGAAATAGCAAAGGCCATGATTTTGGCAGAAGGTAAACCAGCCAACATGGTAGATAAAATTGCTACGGGTAAACTTCAAAAATTCTTTAAAGATAATACCCTAGTTCACCAAATATTTGTGAAGGATAACTCTAAAACGGTAGCTCAATACCTGGACAGTATAAATAAGGGCTTAGTAGTTGCAGATTTCAAAAGAATAACAATTGGCTAGATTTACTTTCTGTGAATGAAAAAAGGGGGCCTCGACTCCCTTTTTTTATTTATTACAAACTGGAATTTACTTATTACTTTCCTTCATCTCAACTCCAACTTGCCATGATGATTAATCACTGAAATTGAAACGAGCCTATTTCAAGTATTAAACTTTTATTGCTGCTGTAGACTATTTCATTGTCAATTAGTTTTTTTTATGAGTATTATGGGCACTCTTGGCAGTGCGTATTAATACTGTATTATTTTTTTTAAACAAGATGCCTGCTGAGTGCGCTACAGAAGCTGTTAGGATAATATTATTTCTAATGTGAGCCAAAATCATAACTCCTTCTTGAAGCCAGAAAATAGTTTATAGGGATGAATCTTTTAAGTGCATTGTTGCTTTGTGAGTTGCCATTCCCAACAACGAAATTTTAGGGAGAAGATTTAGAGTTTAATTTACTGTTTTTCTTACCAAAGCTAAAATAAATAGCAAGCCCTATTACTAGCCATACTATTAATCGTATCCATGTATCTAATGGAAGAGACACCATCATTAATAAGCAAGTTACTATTCCCATAATCGGTACAAATGGAACCCAAGGAGTTTTAAATGCTCTTGGTGCGTTTGGCTGCTGCTTGCGTAAAATGATGACGCCTAAACAAACCATTACAAAGGCCAAAAGAGTTCCAATACTTGTCATCTCACCTACCACTCTAATAGGTACTAAGCCAGCAAATAAACTTATGAACACGCACAAAATAATATTACCCTTATAGGGGGTTTTAAATTTAGCATGAACGTGTGAAAATAAACGAGGTAGCAAGCCATCTTTACTCATTGCAAAAAACACTCTTGATTGCCCCAGCAAGTCAACTAATATAACAGAGACATACCCTATGATGATAGCTAAGATGATGGCTTGCCCAAGCCACACATAAGGTGTTTTAGCAATGGCTACTGCCACCGGTGCAGCACTGTCTTTAAATTCAGTATAATTCGCCAGGCCTGTTAATACATAACCAAACAAACCAAAAAGCACGGTGCAAATAATAAGCGAGCCTAGAATGCCGATTGGCATATTGCGCTTTGGGTTTTTTGTTTCTTGCGCCATTGCAGCAATAATATCAAAACCAATAAATACAAAGAACACAACACCAGCGCCACGAAAAATGCCACTCCATCCAAACTCACCAAATGTTCCGGAATTCTCTGGTATGTAGGGCACGTAGTTATCGGGATTAATATATTGCCAGCCTAATCCAATAAATACTAAAACAACAGAAATTTTGAGCGCTACAATTATACTAGTAAAGAGAGCGGATCCTTTTATGCCTCGAATGATGACTAGTGTTATTAAGATAATAATCAAAACTGCGGGCAGATTGAAGTATCCATGCACAGTTGTGCCATCGCTCAATTGTGCCTTTTCGAAAGGTGAAAGTACGAGCTGAGGTGGGAGATAAATATGATACGTGCTTAAAAAGCGCACTAAATATTGCGACCAACTTATGGCTACAGTGGCGGCACCTACAGAATATTCTAGTACAAGATCCCAACCAATTATCCAAGCGAAAAACTCTCCGAGCGTGGCATAAGAATAGGTGTATGCACTTCCGGCTACAGGTACTAATGACGCAAACTCGGCATAACACAAGGCACTAAAAGCACACCCGATGGCAGCTACTAAAAAGGAGAGAGTGACTGCTGGCCCTGCATTGTTAGCAGCAGCAATGCCAGTTAATGAAAATAAGCCCGCACCAATAATTACACCTATACCCATAGTAATTAAACTGAACCCATTTAAGCTACGCTTTAGTGAGTATGTGCCCGTTTCTTCGGCTTCTTGTTTTAATAATGCGAGTGATTTCTTAAGCATGAAAATGGGGTCTGAAAAAATTCCTTACAAAGAAAGTTTAAATTTTTTGTAGTCCGTGAGTTTTGGAAACCTAAAAGTAACCGATTAAATAACCACTACAGCTTTCCCTATTATCTTTCTATCTAGCAGATCTTGTAAAGCAATAGGTGCTTCTTTTAGAGAATATAGCTTATGGATATGTTGTTTTATTTTTCCTGCTTCCAGCCAACGCATAAGTTCTTGTGTGTTGTTTAAATTTTGCTCAGGCTCTCGCTCAGAGAAACTTCCCCAAAATACGCCAACAATGGAACAGCCCTTTAGCAACGGTAGGTTGGCGGGAAATTGAGGTATCATTCCAGATGCAAACCCCACTACTAAGTAGCGCCCTTTCCATGCCATTGATCGCAACGCTGAGTCAGCCAACTGTCCCCCCACAGCATCATATACAACGTCCACCCCTTTGCCGTTGGTTATTTCTTTTATTTTTGCTCGCAGGTCTGCTAGTGAATAATCTATTAAATAGTCGGCTCCTTTCTGGTGGCATACAGCTAATTTATCGGGCGAAGCCGCAGCGGCAATTACGGTTGCTCCCATTAGTTTGCTTAACTCTACAGCGGCCAGCCCTACGCCACCACCAGCCCCCAAAACTAAAATTGTTTCCCCCGCTTTAAGATTTGCTCTATCTTTTAACGCGTTGTAGGAGGTGCCGTAGGTGTACAATGCGGAAGCGGCTGTAACGAAATCAATGGAAGATGGAATAGAAAAAACCCTATTTTCCTTGACGGTAATCTGTTGGGCAAACCCGCCCCAACCCGAAAGTGCCATTACATGATCACCACTTTTTAAGTGCTTAATATTCGCTCCAACACTGCTAATTTTTCCTGACACCTCACCTCCTGGTGAAAATGGAAGCGGTGGTTTTAATTGATATTTATTTTGAATCATAAGTACATCGGGGAAATTTATTCCGCAAGCGTTCACATCTATAAGCACTTCATTGGCTTGAGGCTGTTGAGATTCTATTTCCCTGTAAATTAATTTAGCTGGAAGACCATATTCAATACATTGAATAGCTTTCATAGTTGACATGAATAATGAGGATGAAGAAATCTAACTTTACTATAAAGATATTGAATTTACATTCTTCAATTTCTTACTTAGTTGCTACCGTTTTTTCCCTAATTTCGTTACAAACTTTTTCCCATTTGAATTCGATACGTACCCTGCTGGCCTTATTAATTCTCTTAATTTTTAAGCCTGTTCACTTTGTTCATGCTCAGCAACTTAATAAGCCGCCCCTAAGTGTGGTTCAAAAAGTAATGCTTTATTACAATGGAGGAGCTGAACTCACTTCGCGCGAGGGTGCTTCCTTTATGCGCATTGCTGAAATAAATATCACGGCTATGATATTCGATGGTGTATATCAAGATTTTGATTTGAAAGATAACCTGATTGAAGAAGGTTATTTTTATGAAGGCCACAAGCGAGGTTTGCAGACCGAATACTTTGCTGATCGCTCTGTAAAATCAGTTATTGATTATTTAGAAAATGACTTTGTAATTTGGCAAATGAAAAACAGTAGCAAGGAAGATATTGTTTTGAATGGCACGGGTAAGTTTACAATTCCGTTTTATTTTGCAACAGGCACTACCTTTCAACCTAAGTGGAAACAAGGTAACGTGGAGGGTGAATTTCAATTTGGTAAGCGAGTGGGGGCATGGACTTATTTTGATACATCAAATAATAAATTGGAGGAAGAATTTTATGAGCAAGGGAAGTTCACCCATCGCATTCATTATGAAGCCGGCAATAGTGTTGAACTTGATTATAGAAAAGACATTACTCTTTCGCTTCGCAGTTTGTTAGAAGAAACAATGGCCTTTGAACAGGTATATTTTACTAATGCCAATGCGGCTATGATTAAGGGAATAGATTATCCATCTACTTTTAATCGCCCTCCCACATTTGCTGGTGGGCTAAAAAGATTACTTACTTTACTAACAAGCCGAATTGAAGTTCCTGAAACCATGAGTGTATTACTACGCGCCAATATTAATGAAGAGGGACTTGTTACGTCCTGCATTGTTGAGCGAGGAGTTTCTCAACAGAAAGATGCAGCCCTTGTTGAGCTAGTGAGAGCCTTCGATAAAAAGTTTTTTCCTTATATCAAAAAGGGCAAGCCCTATTCATCCACTTTATACATACCCATTTATGGAGGGCCTACAGGATTGGAATTAATTAAAAAATTGCCCTTCGATTTTATTCAAGAAGAATAGGCTAATTAAATTTCACTAAGCCTTTTCGGATTGCTTCTATAGCCATGCCAGTGCGGCTTTGCACACCAAGTTTGTTGAATAATATTTGCCGGTAACCATCTACCGTGCGCTCTACTATGCCCATGCGGACAGAAATTTCTTTATAGGTCAGGTCGCTGCAGGCGAGGTGCAAAAATTGATTTTCTTTTTCTGTAAGAGTTACTTCGGCAGGTTCGGCAGCTATGGGTGTTAGTAGTTTTCTGAAGCTCAATCGTTCTGCTTCCGAATTGTAAAATCCACGCAAGTATATTTGTCTTAGGGCTATTTCTAGTTCATCAGGATGTGTATCTTTAAATAGATAGCAGCAACAGCCCGCTCGTAACATATTGATAATTGTCTTTTCATCGTTATTTACCGAGAGTGCTACCAATTTTATTGCTGGATAATTTTTGGATAGCCATCGAGCGGTTTCTATTCCATCCATAATGGGCATGACCACATCAATAAGAATAATATCAGGGAGCTTTTCTAAGAGAAGCATTTTTGCCTGTAGGTCTTGCCCGTTAACAGCGTCTAATTCTACTTTAAAATTGGCGAAACTGGTGAGTAGTAAACTTAACGATTTGCTAAACAGCCTATGGTCATCTACTACACCAATGGCAATAGTATCAACTTGTGTGAGTGGCATAAAAGTAGTTTAGATTTTAGCTATGAATACCGTGCAAAGGCAATTTAATAAAAACGGTGGTTTGTCCTATTGCCGATTGCCACGAAACTGTTCCATTTAATATGGCCACCCTTTGTTTAATGTTAATAATGCCCACCCCGTGTTTGGAAGAATCCTCGGCCTCAAAGCCTTGGCCATTGTCTTGAATTGTAATGTTTAATAAATTGTTGATAGCTTCAAGATTAATACTAATGTAAGAGGCATTGCCATGTTTAATGGCATTCTGAAGTGACTCTTGAATAATTCGAAACAGAATGAGTTGCCTCTCCACGCTCATATTTATTTCTGTGGGATGGTTGAGGGAGATGATGAACTCTTTGGAGGCGTTGATGCGATTTACTTCTCTGGATAGATTTTCGATTAGATTAAATTGAGCCAGCCATTCCTTGTTCAATGATTTACTTAGTGCCCGCAGCTCCTGTATAGCGTAGCCAAGTGTTTGATCCGCCTCCATAAGCGTTTCCATGCAGTTGGGCAGTGTGCGTTTGCTTATGCCTATGAATAGCTTAGCACTGCTCATAAGCTGACCAATATTATCATGCATCTCTTTGCTTAAATGATCCATGGTTTGCTCTTGCGCCTCTATCCTTGTTTGTAGAAGCTCTTTCTGAAATTTGTTTTCGAGTTCTTGTTTCTCGAGCAACATTTTGAGCTGTCTTTTAGTGTATATCTGAAATAACATAATAATGCCAACTGCCATTAAAAGGAAAAAAGCCGATGCTGCCACCACAATAAATAATTCCTCCAAGGGCCTGTTCATACTTCTAATATTCTCCTTTAAGCGAACGGTTAAAGTAGTAAAATTTTTTAACTAAAAGGGGTTTACTCCAGCTTTCCGATTTTTAGAACTCGAGTTTTTCTAAGCCGTATCCAAATCACAAAAAAGCAAATCATGATGGAACTTATGAACAACAAAATATTGTGGCCGTTCCACAGCTGCATCAGAATGTTTCTGTTTTCAGGAGTATATTGATTTGGTTCTAATATTTTTTTAGTAAAATAACCATAGGTAAGAAAAATGATAAAAGAACCACCGTTATATAACATTTGAGCGGTTACAAACCAGAAATCAAAATTTAAGGAAAGTGATTCTTCTGTTACGTTTGCCAAGGTTTGATGCATGAAGAGGATAACCAGGGTCATTATTTCCAATGACACTATCACCTGACTTGCGCTATCAAAAGAGATTTTTTTGCCGATGGGAAAACTTTGGGTTATGTAGTAAATAAGGTTGATGCCAATGAAGAAAAAGACCAATTGCTTGTTCCATTTTTTTTGCAGAGCTATGTAAAAATAAAAACCAATAAATATCCCCCTCAGAAGGCCTGCAAGTCTGTAATCGTCCAGGTTATTCTCCATTAAGCTGTTCATAACATTGGCTTTGAGCATAATTAGTGCGCTCAAAAAATAGTAAGCGGCCAGAATTTTAATTCTGACGCGCTTATCTCCACCCATAGAGTGGTAAAGCAGAAATGGTATCGGTAATAAAAAGGCGATCGGCTCTAAATAGAAAAACATAAAACTCATGAATGGTGAATTTTCCACGATACTATTTTTAGAGCCTAACTTTTTAATTAATTACCACCTGGAGGTATCGGCCCTCCGTTAACGCTTGTGCCCCCATCTGATAGGGTTCCTTTTACTGCTTTTGCTTTGGCGGTAATACGCATAACGCCAACTTTTTCTCCATCCTTAGTTTCTGCCTCTTCTATGAAAGCAGTAAAGATAATGGGAGTTCCTTTTGCTACGAGTTTCTTTAGGTCGGCCGATGAGAACTCAAACTCAAAGGCTGCTTTCGATTTTTTTGCCATACTGGTAACGTTTAGTTTTTAAAGTGTTAATTACTAGCAAAGCAAAGTAATTATCTACTTCCTTCCTACCGTGATTTTCCACAGTACCTACCCCTGATTTTCCACGGGTTGGTGTACCGTGGTTTTTCACGGGGTGCACACCGTGGAAAGTCTGGGGGTGCATACCGTGGAAAATACTGTTGACTTTTTGATGCAATCAAGATCACCTTTGTTGCATCATATTTTTCGGAGTAGGTGTTAGCAAACCCTCAAAAAAAAATTGGTCGCAAATACATTCTAAATTCAATTTGTATGGCACATAAGATTTCTCGTTTCGGTTGGCAACCAGACCTGCCCGACTACCGCGACTTAACCTTTGCAGCTGAGCGGGCCACCTTGCGCAAGCTTCCCACCAAAGTGGATTTATCAAAACAATGCCCACCGGTGTACCATCAAGGCATACTGGGAAGCTGCACCGCCAATGCTGTGGGGGCTGCCTTTCAGTTTGGCCTACTTAAACAAGATGCTGCCAGAGCTTTCACACCCTCACGGTTATTTATTTACTACAATGAAAGGGTAATTGAAAAAACGGTGAGCACCGACCATGGAGCTCAACTGCGCACAGGAATTAAAACTGTACACAAGCAAGGTGTTTGCCCCGAAAATATGTGGCCTTATCAAGAAGATAAGTTTGCGCATAAGCCCCACCCAAACTGCTATGCCGAAGCTCTTAAAAATCAGGCGATAAGTTATCATCGTGTGTCGCGCAACCTCAATCAAATGAAAAGCTGCTTGGCAGAAGGCTATCCTTTTGTGTTTGGTTTTACCGTTTACGATTATTTTGAAGGTGATGATATAAAGAAAACCGGCAAGTTGAATATGCCCAAGAAAGGCGAAGCCGAAGCTGGCGGCCATGCCGCGCTGGTTGTGGGTTATGTTGAAAGCAGCAAGCGTTTTATTGTGCGCAATAGCTGGGGCCCAGAGTGGGGGAACAAGGGCTATTTTACAATCCCTTATGATTATGTGCTGAACGAAAATTTGAGTGATGACTTCTGGACCATACGGTTGGTAGAGCTTACTGCGGTAGAGAAAGCGAAAAGTAACAAAGATCAAAAAGCACGCGACATAGCGAAGAAGAAATAGTCTTGGGCAAACAGGGTGATAAGTAGGTGCCTCCTGAGTTTATCGAAGGAGGGAAAAGAAAAGGTTTAGGTTGAAAGCTGCTACATCGCAGGGCCGGCACACACACGGCTCTGCGGGTGGTGGCAAGGTAAGCGGTTTGTACTTATTAATTTAAAGGAAAGATGAAACGATTTTTAATTATTGCCCTGCTCTGTTTTATGTGTCTGTTGGTCTTTATCGCGGTGTATCAAACCAATGCTCAAGTGCCTGCGACTTATGTGAAACAATCAGCTAACGAGCTGAAGGCGCACTACTAACCATTACAGAAGAAAAAGGCGACTCGTATCAACTGAATAGGCAGGGGTGTTGAATATAAAGTTTGTAAGGGCAATCTATTGATAAGTAAAAAACAACCGTAAAAACCAACGTAGTATGAAAAATCATCCATCCACTATACCACCTTCTTCTATGGAAGCCGCCACGAACTCACTCGTGTTCATGCGCACCATACTAGAACCCTACTTGGCAGAACTTACTGCCGAAGATTGCAAGGCACTGCCTTATGTAAGTATAGACTCACTGAAAAGAGCGCTTGATTGTGCGCTG
>JANXRR010000463.1 GCA_025356795.1 Bacteroidia bacterium | reverse complement strand
TTATTCAAATAAAATGAAGTGGGGGAAAATGGGAGAAATACAATAAGAATAGCCTTAGTTGACTATCAAATATATGTCTAGATGGAGTTCTCTTCAGAATCCACTTGTAAAATGTGCAAAACTCGGTGGATGATGGGTGCAAAAAAAACTGCTGTAATACTTAAAAAAGCTACTCCGCTATAAAGTGCATAAAAAGCAGAAAATAATTTTGCTGCATCTGTTTTCATTTCACTAACAGGCCCCATACCCGTTAAAATCATGGAGGCCATATAGAAACTATCAAGCCAACTGAGTTGACCCAGGTAATAATATCCTGCGGTACCAATAAAAACTGAAATGCCAATCAACAACAAACAAAAAAAATTATAGCGAACCATTCGCAATAAGAAGTGCGGCATTAGCGGCACTACTTTTTGTTTGCGATGTTCGAGTTTCATGAGTGAAAGCTATCGTAATATGTTGCGATCACAAAATTGATTCAATATTTCCACTGTATGTTCACCCAAATGAGGTGGTGGCAATAACTGTAACCCAGATCCAACAAGCTTTTGCTACTTTCTTGGACAACTCTTCAGTGCCACCTTCCATTGTCGGCATATTGTCTACAGTTGAAAATACTTTCTGCTTAGTCAATGAGTCAATTTTCTCATAGCAAACTTTCGAGTCGCTTTTTTGCCCCAAAGCAACAATTACTTGTAACATCAGAATTGTCAAACATATTTCCCATTTACATGAGATGGTACTAGCCTCAAGAAGGTATTGAGCAGGTTTGTTTATTGCCCTATTCATAATCCAACTGTAGTTGCTCTTTCTGCCAAATGCCTCATTTTTCTAATCCTCTCAGGATCAGCTGTTCTTAATAAAAACTCACTTTTGCCCTCTTCGCCCATCGCGCTTATTTTTTTGTTGCGATAAACCATTTCGCTTTCGCGGAAAGCAGTAGCCGAAAAATGAATTTCTTCTGCACCTGTTTTGGAAACTATCGCTTCCACTGTTTTCTCATTCACTCCAGAGCCTGGCATGATGGCGATTCTGCCGTTGGCTTTCTTAATTAGTTCAGCAATTAGATCTATTCCTTCAAAGGCCGTTAGCCGGTGGCCTGATGTGAGAATGCGATCGAAGCCTATTTCAATGCAATCTTCCAAAGCTTCAAAGGGATCGCGTGTCATATCAAAAGCCCGATGGCATGTAACTTTCAAGGGCCTGGCAAATCCAATTAACTCCCTGCATCTTTTTTTATCAATCGTTCCATTGGGATTTAAAATCCCAAAAACAAAACCATCTATGCTTTGTTTTTGAAGTTGATACATGTCTTTTTTCATAACATGAAACTCGTTGTGCGAATAATAAAAGTCGCCACCCCTTGGTCGCAACATCACAAAAATGTCAATGGTCAGATTTTTTCTAATGACATCCACCATACCAAGCGTAGGCGTGGTGCCACCTTCTGCCGGGTTATCGCAAAGCTCAATTCTATCGGCTCCGCCTTCTTGTGCTTTTAGGGCTGCATCTATTGTGTAAACTACAATCTCGATTGTCATGATTATGATTTTAACTTTTCTGACCGAAGCAATACCTTAACGAAAGTTTTAATTGGGAATCGCTTCGTTACTCGCGAATTTTTTAATAAAAGCTCTTAGCTTCAAATAATTTATTGGGCACTTCATTAGAATATAGTGCATAGGTAAATCCTTTTTGCAGTGCGAACGCGCCATGCTCTCCATTTTTGTTAATTGCTAAAAAACCCACTTGTATCTCTTTCGATTTTTGTGGTTGATTTTTCACGATCCGTTCCACGGCTTTTTTGCAGGCTTCAAAAGGTGAATTACCTTGGCGCATTAACTCTACTACTAGATGTGACCCAACAATGCGGATCACTTCTTCGCCTACACCTGTGGAGGTAGCGGCACCAATTTCGTTATCAACAAAAAGACCTGCACCAATAATGGGCGAGTCACCCACTCTTCCATGTAACTTGTAAGCCATGCCACTGGTGGTGCAAGCACCCGATAGGTTTCCGGTTTTATCCATCGCTACAATGCCAATTGTATCATGGTTTTCAATGTTGGCAACGGGCTTATACTCAGCTTTCTTCAACCACTCTTTCCATGCTTTTTCAGATTCTGGTGAGATGGATCTTTTCTCCTTTTTGAAGCCATTGGCTAGCGCAAACTGTAACGCACCATCACCCACCAACATTACGTGAGGAGTTTTCTCCATCACTTTTCGCGCCACGGAGATAGGGTGAAGTATATGTTCTAAGCATGCAACAGAACCAATGTTTGCGTTTTCATCCATGATGCAAGCATCGAGCGTTACTCTTCCATCGCGGTCAGGCAAGCCGCCAAGCCCTACAGAATTTTGCTTCGGATCAGATTCTGGTACTTGAGCTCCCATTTCAACGGCATCTAATGCGCTGCCTCCTTTTGACAATACATTCCACGCTTCAGCATTTGCTTCAACACCAAAATTCCAGGTTGAAATGACTACTGGTTTGATTGTATTTTGTGGTTCAGCTAGAGCTTGAGTTAAACCAGCCAAAGGTGCGAGCATTACACTTGATTGAAGGAATTTTCTACGTTTCATAAATTAATTGGATAATAAATGATTTTTTTTCTTGCTATTCTTTAATGACCCTTCGCGCTGAGCGGAAGCGTTTGATAAAGTAATCGGAATACAAGTTTGTTTCCACTACCCCCAGGGAGGTGGAGGCATGAATAAACTTAATGTTGTCTTTCGCTTTAAGTTCGGTCACAATCCCCACATGGGTAATTGTTTTCTTTTTTTTTCCTGTGGCGAAAAACAGCAGATCACCCGGTTGCAGTTCTTTGATTTTTATTTTCTCCCCAACAAGGGCTTGGGCATCGGCCGTGCGCGGAAGCGTAATATTTATGGACTTAAATGAATTGGAGGTAA
>JANXRR010000462.1 GCA_025356795.1 Bacteroidia bacterium | reverse complement strand
GGGCTTGGCCTGTTCACAGTATCTTCGGTAAATCCGGCTTGAATCCACTGGGCTTTCCAATCGGCTGGTAATAGCAAGCCCATTTGCCATGATTGTGTAGTACTCCAAGCAGACGGCTTGCCTGAGTTATCCCACACTCTTACTTGCCAAAAATATTGTTTTGCCGATTGCAAAACGGAACCTCCATAATTTACAAATACAGATTGATCGGAATTTATTTTGCCCGAATTCCAGATAGTGCCTTTAACAATTGAGGTTGCGTTATCGCTCACTCGGATTTCATAGGCCGCCTGAATTACATTGCGTTTACTGGACTCAAGTTGCCAACTAAATCGAGGTTGGGTTACGTCAAGTCCAACAGGGTTGACAAGGTTTTCAATTTTTAAATTCTTAAGTGTAGGTTGTGCAAGGCTTATGCTTATAAAACAGCACAACATGCAGAAGGCAGCTAATAATCTCATGTGAGGTGGATTTATTTTGATCCAAGATACCGAGTGCAATCGATTTAACTGTACCGAACTGTCATGAACGGTTAAATAAAATATTTTCCTTTTAAAGTGAAGGGCGCAGAGTTAAGTGAAAAAGGAACTTCCTCGTGGGCTATTCTTTTTTCCAAGATCATAGAGGCTACTTTTTCGCCCATTAATTCAAAATCAGTAGAAATAGTGCTAATGCCATTAAGAATAATTTTCTTAAGCGGTGTTTCATTATACGAAATCACGCCAAGGTCTTTGCCAATGATTAGATTTTGAGCAAGGCCACGTTCAATCAATGTGACAAGATCATTTTCCATCAAGTTAATGTACACTTCCCCTTTACTTATCACCTCAAGTTCGATGTCATGAACCACTTTATAGTTGAAGGCATATTGATTGCAAAAATCTTTAAACCCTTTTACTATCTCTATTGGAAAATAGCTTTGTTCAGGAAATATTAGTTTAAGTGTATGATAGTTGCTCAATCGTGTTAATGATTGTTCTAACGATAAATAAATATCTTTTTCAAAATTTTCATACACTGCCCCGTAATTGCCATTAACCCCTGGCAATACTTTGTCGAGCAAAATCAATTTAGATTTGTCAATGGCGTTGATAACTTCATGTGCCTTCTCGCCACCTTCCATAAAGTGAGGTATGATTACGTAATAATTGTACTCTCCGAGCTTTCGGGTAAGCAGTTTCTTGAAGAGTGAAAAATCGTTGTTGTATACGTAGAAATCGATGGCTGCTTTGTCAGAAAGTTTCTTTACAAACGCATCGTAGATAATTTTTTTATGAGCACTCAGTTTATTAAAGAGTAAGAAAATTTTAAGCGGTTGAATCGTCTCTGTGTTTTTTACAAAGTATCCCTTGCCCGGTATGGAGCCAAGAATGCCCATCGATTTCAAATGTTTATATCCTTTCTCAGCTGTATCGCGCGCTATTTCCAGATTGAAACTTAGCTCGTTCAAGGAGGGAAGAAGTTCGTCTTTTTTTATTTTTCCTGTTTGAATGCTTTCGACAATGCAATTGGCTAATTGCTGATATTTAGGAGTGGCAGAATGATCATCTAAATGAATGGCATTAAGTGCCGAAGGTTTGCTCATAACGTATCAAGTTGATCCCTTTCAAAATCAAGTTGCATATTAGTTTATATTTGTCCCATCTAGTTAAGAATTTTGTGTTTAATTCTATGTCGATTTTATTAGAAGTATCTGGTGTGAGTTGCGAACGGGAAGATGCACTAATTATTGACACTATTAGTTTTACCCAACAACCCTTTCAGAAAATAGTGTTAGCTGGTGAGACTGGGTCTGGCAAAAGCTCCCTTCTAAAATTGATTGCCGGCCTTGAACAGCCCACCTCAGGAAAATTAATTTTCAATGGCAAAAAAATTATTGGCCCAGCTGATCAACTAGTGCCGGGTCATGCGAAAATCGCTTACCTATCGCAACAATTTGAGCTGCCAAGATTTTTGCGAGTGGAACAAGTGTTAGAATACTCCAACTCATTGAGTGAACAAACTTCCTCTAAAATATTTTCTATTTGTAAAATCGATCATTTGCTGGCGCGAAAAACTCATCAGCTTTCAGG
>JANXRR010000404.1 GCA_025356795.1 Bacteroidia bacterium | reverse complement strand
AATATTTTAATTCGCAGCGATAATGATTTCCAATCTATTAGTAATTACAATATCAATCAACATGAGTTGGATGTATTAATCGCTCAAGGAAAGCAAAAATTAATGGAGGCAAGAAATACACGTATACGCCCTGGGCTGGATGACAAAATCATTTGTAGCTGGAATGCCATGACCATCAAAGGCCTTTTAGATGCTTATAATGCCTTCGGTGATAAACAATTTTTATGCTATGCTGAACAAGTAATCTTATTCATCGAAACTCACCTGATCCATGAGGGTAAAATATTCCGAACCTTTAAAGGTAAACGATCGAATACCGAAGGGTTTTTAGAAGACTATGCATTTTTAATTCAAGCCTACACAACACTCTATCATAGCACATTCAACGAATCACATCTTATGCAAGCACAGCATTGGTGCGAATATTCGCTAGCTAATTTTTATGATCAAGACGAGGGTTTCTTTTACTTTACAAGCAGTAAGGCCGAGCCTTTGATAGCAAAAAAGAAAGAGCTATTTGATAACGTTATCCCCGCTTCCAATTCCGTGATGGCTCAAAACCTATATTATCTAGGCATTTTGCTTAACAAAGCAGTTTGGAAAGAAAAAGCCGAAGCCATGGCGAAACAATTGGGGGGCATAATAACTCAAGAACCGGGCTACATGAGCAACTGGGGAATACTGTTGGAAGAAATTATTCAGGGGATAACAGAAGTTGTTATTGTTGGCCCAAAGGCGGAGGAGACAAGAGCAAAACTTGCGCAATATCACCTACCCTTTGCGTTGCTTTTAGGAACCACTGAGTCGAGCAACCTGCCGCTATTTGAGGGGAGAAATTCCACTGATGAAACGACAAAGATTTATATATGCCATAACCAGACTTGTAAATTACCTGTAACGAAAGTGGAAGATGCTATTGAATTGATTTTAAAAAATTAAAGAATGCTTAGGCTATCTTTGTTTGAAACACAACACATAGATATGACAAAAACCTTCTTGCTAACGGTTATTATTTTAACGATCATATCATGCTCAAATCAAAAGGAAAAAAGAGAAAATAAATTCATGCCGTTATTCAATGGCAAAGATCTTAATGATTGGACTGTAAAGATCCACCATCACGAAGTTGGCGATAATTTCGGAAACACCTTTCGGGTAGAAGATAGTGTTATCAGAGTTAGGTACGATCAATATGGAGACTTCAATGATCAGTTTGCTCATCTGTATTTCAAGCAGCCCTATTCTCATTTTCATTTAAAGTTGGAATACCGTTTTGTTGGTGAACTTCAGCGCGGGGCGCCCGACTATACGCTGCGAAATAGCGGTGTGATGTTTCATTCACAAGATCCACGAAGCATGCCCAAAGAACAGAATTGGCCAATCTCCATCGAGATGCAGTTTCTTGGCGGACTGAGCGATGGCAAGCCAAGGCCTACTGGAAACATGTGCTCACCAGGAACTGACATTGTTTTCAATGGAAAGAAATACGATGGCCATTGCCTCAACTCCACGTCCAAAACATATGATGGAGATCAATGGGTAAAGGCAGAGTTAATCGTTTTAGGAGATTCATTAATAACTCATATCATCAATGGTGACACTGTTTTGCAATACACTAAACCTACTATGGGTGGTGGAGTGGTTCGGGGTTACGACAGCACAATTTGGCAACCTGACAAACCATTAATTTCTGGTTTCATTGCCTTGCAGAGTGAAGGCCAGCCTGTAGACTTTAGAAAAGTGGAATTAAAAAATCTCAAGTAAGGATTAACTTTATCTTGAATTTTCTGATCCGTTTACAATAGTGCGAAAAGTAAGGTTAACCCTTGGCTTTTGAACGAGTTTAGTGGGTGGCAATCTATGCAGCCAATGTGTTTGTGTGGTGCTTTTCATTTCCAACAAACTGCCATGTTCTAAACTAACCGATCGAACTTCTTTTGTTTGTTTATGCTTAAACGAAAATTTGCGTTCCGCTCCAAAGCTAAACGAAGCTATAGACCCATTCTGTTTTAAGTCCTTCTCAGCATCGCTATGCCAGGCCATCCCCTCTTCACCTGTGTGATATAAATTAAGCAAGCACGAGTTATATGTATCTCCTGTTTTCTCTTGCGCCAGATGCTTTAACTCCAGCAGTACTTCCGTCCATGGGAGTGCATGCTTAGTTATGTTAGAGTATGTGTAGCTAAAGGCGCTATCACCATACCAGGCCACCTTGCGCTTGGTAACTATCAGTTTGCCAAACACCGCAGCTTCATCATTTCTCCACTCAATTCCATTTAGCAAAGCCGCCAAGTAATAAGTAGCTTTTGTGTGGCTAACGATCTTTCCATAATAATGAACCACACCATCTTGAGGCAACAGGTTGTTCACCAATTCTCCATCACTAAACAAATCCAACATCACATGATAAATTTTGAAAGACAAAGGTAGGTTATATAGTTGTTTTTAAATTACTTAAAAATCGCCAAAATGGCACCACCACAAGGTCGGAAATCCAGACAAACAATCATAAAACAGATCGCCAATAACACTTAACTTTACATCGTTTAATAACTCAACCGTTGGCCGATCAACTTTCTTTTGCTGAATCGAATACCTTGTTTGCCGAACTGGTTTTACCCGTTCCGGTTGGCAGGTTGTTTACCTATCGCGTGCCGCTGGCGTTCAATGATCATATTAAAGTAGGGCAACGAGCCATTGTTCAGTTTGGGACAAAAAAAATCCTTACGGGGATAATCACCAACATTCACCAGCAACCTCCTCACGAGTTTGAAGCGAAATACATTTTAGAATTACTAGATGAAAATGAAATTATCTATCCACAGCAGCTTGTTTTATATCAATGGATAGCCAACTACTATATGTGCACGTTAGGGGAAGTTGTAAATGCAGCTTTACCTTCAGGGCTAAAACTATCTAGTGAATCTATTGTACAAATCAATCCCACCTTTAACAGGGAAGAAATTGAATTTGAATTTTCTGAAAAGGAAGATCTCTTGCTGAAGAGATTGGCAGAAACAGAATCGCTTACTTATTCTGAAATAAGCAAACTGCTAAATGCCAAAACCATTTACTCCTTACTTAAATCACTTCATGCAAAAGGAGCTATTATTTTGATAGAACAAGTAAAAGAAAAATTTAGGCCCAAAATAGAAAAACGAATACGCTTAGCACTAAATTATACTGATAAAAAAGAGTTGGAAAAACTCTTCGAAACTATTAGTGCCAAGCCAAAGCAGGAAGCGGTGTTATTAAAATATTTACAAGCTGTTGCTGTTTTTAACAATCCACTTCTCAATAGTAAAGGATTAAAAAAATCAGTCTTGGTGATGGAGGACATCTCAGAATCTTCCTTGCAAACATTGATAAAGAAAAACATCTTCGAAGAGTTTGATCAAATTATACCAAGGTTTGGTTATGAGGGCCTCAACACCTATGCTCCTGTGCTGTTGAGCGAGCATCAAACACAGGCAAGAAATGAAATCCTGAGCTGCTTTAGCAACAATAAAGTGGCACTTCTTCATGGAGTAACAGGCAGCGGTAAAACTGAAATCTACATCGATTTAATTACCCAAGCTCTAGATAGTGGCTCTCAAGTACTTTATTTACTACCAGAGATTGCCCTTACTACTCAAA
>JANXRR010000400.1 GCA_025356795.1 Bacteroidia bacterium | reverse complement strand
GCTTCGAGGACGCGATACGGCAGGGAATTGGCAAGGCCGGCAAGACCGTGCGCAACATGAGCGGCGCTTGGGTCAAGGAGCAGAGCGTCGTGCTGGAGAACGGGGAGATCGCTGGCTACCGCGTCGACTTGAAGGTCACCTTTCTGCTCGATTGAGCAGAGCATTATTTAATATTTCAATAGGTTTACTAGCAAATGCCTCGAATTGAACGGTCTTCGCATCTGACTTATTTTTTTTAAACTCAAAAACTTCTCCATCAAAGCTTAACACATTGGGATTGATGATTTCTGTTTCCTTTGCATTGCTCGTTGTACCAAGAAATATCTCTTTGAATACCGCATATTTCTCCTCCCATTGTTCTCTTTCCTTTCCTTTCTTCGCCTGAATAAGAACTTCCTAAAGCATTGTTGATTCTGAATAAAGTTTAAAGTTTGCGATGATACTTCTGCCTTCAATTAATTGTACATTCAGTTTTACTGATTTGTATCCAATTGAAGAGGCAACAAGTTCAGATTGGTATGTAGGTATTTGTTTTATTTGATACCTACCGAGTGAGTCTGTAATAGCGCCAAAACTTGAGTTGTTGAAATAGACACTGGCAAATGGAAGGGGTTCATTTGTTTTCCCATCTATAACTTTTCCGCTTACAGCGGTGACTGGTTGCGCGCCACAAATGCGAATGCATATCAATAAACAGAGAATTGAAAAAGATAAAGAGTTCATCTGATTAACGTTATCAAGGGTACAAGTTACCCGATACTCACGAAAAATAAAACACGAGCCTTTTACCAACGGGTTGGGTGAAGAGTGCTCAACTATAGGGTTTTATGAATAGTCTTCTTTTCAACTTAACATAAAAATAAAAGGCTCCGCTTATAATGAGCAACGAAATGAATTGAGAATTAGAAATGATATCCTTTACCAAAAAGCCTCTTTCTAAATCGGCTCTATAAAGCTCTAGCACGCCACGGCCAATAGCATAGAAAATAAGGTAAATTAAAAACAACTGACCATCAAACTGCTTTTTTCTTTTTAGGATGGCGAGAAATATGAAAATTGAAAAAATAAATGCGGCTTCATAAAGTTGTGTAGGATGTAATGGCGTGTTCAACGGCTCAGCTTGGCAAGTAGAATCAACATACGTTACTCCAAAAATGCTATCCGTTGGTTTTCCATAGCAACATCCCGCAAGGAAACAGCCAATGCGCCCCAAACCATGAGCAATACAAGCCGTGGGCCCCATAATATCTAACATACCCCATGTGGGCAAGTTATTTTTTTTGAAGAACCATAACATGGAAGGGATCGCGAAAATCAACGATCCATAAAATACAAAACCACTGCCCGAAAGCAGTTTGCCAGGATTGGATAAATAGTACGAAGGGTCTTCGAAAATCATAAAGAGCTTCCCTCCTGCCACACCGGCAATCACCAAAATAATGAAGAGCGTATTGCATTGATCAAACGTGAGTTGATACAATTTCTTTGATTGATAATATAAATAAGCAAACCCGAGCAGAGCTCCAATAGCTATCAGAAAACCATAACTGTAAATGGTAATAGGGCCAATGTTGAAGAGAACAGGATGCATAGAATTGTTAGTAGTTAATTGTTATTAGATAATGGACATGGGTGCAGCTTCGACAACTATTAACCAAAAACCATCAACAAATTACACAGTCATAATTTCCACTTCTTTGCGCTTCATCAATGAATCAATCTTAGCAATAAACTCATCCGTTAATTTTTGCACTTCGGCTTCTGCATTTTTCACATCATCTTCGGGAGCGCCTTTTATTTTTTTGATAGATTCGTTGCTGTCTTTACGAATGGCACGTATGCTTACTTTTCCTTGCTCACATTCACCACCCACTTGCTTCACCAATTGTCTTCTCCGCTCCTCCGTTAGCATTGGTATGTTAATGATCACTTGTTGCCCATCATTCTGAGGGTTGAGGCCAAGGTTTGCATTTAAGATAGACCTTTCAATTTCTTGAATCAAACTCTTCTCCCAAGGTTTAATAAAAATTGTTCTGGCATCGGGTGTATTCATTGACGATACTTGACTAAGCGGTGTTAAAGCACCATAGTAAGAAACCATGATTCCGTCCAACATAGAAGGATTGGCTTTGCCAGCGCGTATCTTAGTGAGTTCATGGCTCACATGATTGAGCGACTTGTTCATTTGCTCTTTGGTATCTTCCAAGTACATCTCTATCTCTTCCATAACAATAAATATTTCAAATTTTTCGAAGCACGAAGTACGAATTTTTCTTTGGTATTTTCAAAAGCTTGCCAGTGCGAAAACTTCGGCAGACTAATTTCGGCACCCTTGGAGAGTTTAATGCAGTGTTTTAGCTTTGACTAATGAGCACCAAAGAAAAAGAAACGCGGTATCGTGAGGCCATTCGGTATATGGAAAACGTTACCGAAATTTTGCGCACCAAGGCAGGTAAAAAAGATAAGTATTATCAAGATGCTAAGTATGTGAAGATGGCCTGTGGCACTGCCTACAGCGGGTTGCTATTGGCAACAGATGCCTATTTGGAAATGAAAGGCAAACCGTTGGAAAAGAAAAAATGGTCTCTAAAAAGTATAGAAGATTATAGAAAAAGCCTAGCCAGCCTTGATAACAAAGTACTTCAAAACTTCAACTCCGCTTACGAAATCCTCCACTTAGTTGGTTATTTCGAAGGCGAAAAAAGAGAAAGTATAATTAATGCTGGTTTAGACGCAGCTATGGATGTAATCGAGAAAATAAAACCAGTTGGCTTTGGGGAGTAACTTACATAGCCTAGCTAATTAGCGTTCCCGCCTCTTCGCCTCTTGCTATTTTCAATAAGTTGCCTTTGGTGTTCATATCAAAAACAATGATAGGCAAGTTGTTTTCCTGACATAATGTAAATGCCGTCATGTCCATAATGTTAAGGTTCTTTTCATAAGCCTCTTGAAATGAGAGCGTTTTGTATTTCACAGCATCTGGAAATTTCTCGGGGTCTTTGGTGTAAACGCCATCCACGCGAGTACCTTTTAATACTACTTCCGCTTGCACTTCGATGGCCCTTAAGCTGGCGGTAGAATCGGTGGTAAAATAAGGATTGCCAATACCGGCACCAAAAATCACAATCCTTCCTTTTTCTAAATGCCTGATGGCTCTTCTTCTTATAAATGGTTCGCATACTTGCTCCATTTTAATACCTGCCATTAAGCGGGTGTAGAGGCCGTGTTTTTCAAGGGCACTTTGCAATGCCATTGCATTGATAACCGTGGCCAGCATACCCATATAATCGCCTTGCACCCGGTCAATACCTAAAGCTTCGGCCTGGCCCCCACGGAAAATATTGCCGCCACCAATTACAATAGCTAACTGTACTTTCTTTTCAACCAAGGTTGCTATTTCGGCACAATATTGTTCCAACACTGCAGGGTCAATGTTGCTTTGTTTGTTGCCCATCAGGGCTTCACCACTTAGTTTTAGTAGTATTCGTTTGTACTTCATGGTAGTTTTGTGGCGATTAAAATCCCGTAAATATAGACCATGATTTTAGGATTTGAAGGATGATGGTAAGATTTAATCGTTGGACTGGCTACAATTCACAAAAAGCCAAAAAGTGTATATTTGTTAATGAAACCTCTTTAAAAAATGTCAGCTGCCGAAAAGAGAGAATTAATAACAGAAAGCAAATACTTAGAAGAGGAGCGCAGAGCATCCTATAAAAGTGAATTTTACAAAGGCGAAGTTTTTGCTAAGGCCGGGGCTTCAAGAGCTCACAATGTTATCGTTGTAAACTTTACTAATTTCATTGCTACCAAATTAAAAGGAAAAGGCTGTCGCCCTTATTCCAACGATATGCGGTTGCACGTACCCTTGACCACGCTTTATACCTATCCTGATATTGTGGTTACCTGTGGTAAAGAAGAATTTCTCGACACGCAATTTGATACCTTGCTAAACCCTGTTTTTATTATCGAAGTACTATCGCCTTCCACTGCCGATTATGATCTGGGTAAAAAATTTATGTTGTACCGATCCATCCCAACGTTAAAAGAATTCTGGGCAATTTCCTCCTATGAATATAGAATTCAGAAATACGTTCGTAATTTTAAGGATAACTCGTGGGTGCTATCCGAAACAATGAACATCAACGATAGCTTAACGATTGAAAACCTTTCGCTTACCATCTCGCTCAGTGAAATTTATGATGAGGTTAGTTTTGTTGCCTAGTGCCAGCACAATAATTTCGAACATGAATTTTTTAAAATTCAACCAGCACTTGCCCTTTCTCTACGCTGTCTCCCTTTTTCACCTTTACATTTTTAACAGTTCCCTCGCCTGGGGATTTTAAAATATTTTCCATTTTCATAGCTTCTAATATCAGTAGCTGATCTCCAGGTTTTACCACATCTCCGGCCTTCACTTTCAAGTCGATGATAAGTCCTGGCATAGGTGCTTTTATGTTGTTTATCTTGGTGCTTGCGGCAGCACTCATACCCATCTTTTCAAGAAGCAGATCAAACTGGTCTTTCAACGCAGCAGTGTACGTGTGACCATTTATTTTTATTACAACACTCTTTGTTGATGCATCTTGTTTAACAACTTCAGCACGATAGCTTTTGTTGTTATGAAGAATATGAAAGTAGTCTTCCGAAATTTTCACCAGATCCCACTGAACAGAATTACCATTCACAACAAAGCCTTGATCAGTTGAAGTTATTTCAAAATTTTTTCCGTTGATAGTTGCTTTTTGCATGGTCTAAATTAGTAGCGAGATGTGAGTGTTGAATATCAAGACGAGAAACATAAGTAGAAATATATCTTAAAAATCTCAAATCAAAAATCTTAATTACCTCCGTTGGTTTTCCCAAGCTTCGAGCATCTGTATGTTGAAACTGCTATTAAATCCATTTTCTCTATTACCTTTGCAGTGTTCTGAAGAAATTTAGGGCAGGGGTGCCAAATACACGGGCTGAGATTATACCCATAGAACCTGATGCCGGTAATGCGGACGAAGGGAGGCAGATTAAACTTGTAAGTAAGGTACATTCCCCGATGTGCCTGCGGGTTTAAATTATTTTATAACATGTTCAAATCAATTATGATGGTGACACTGGTCACTATGTCATTGAGCGCAAATGCTCAGTTTACGTTATCCGGCAGGGTGCGCGATGCAAAGACAAACGAGGCATTGGTGGGCGCGTCCATTCAGTTAGAGGGTGCGCAGAAAGTTACAACAAGCGAGGCCGATGGATCTTTCAAACTAACTGATCTTTCGTCTGGCTCAGTTGTTCTTCGCGTTACATTTATTGGGTATGCAGAAAAAAAAGCGGAGATCAACTTAACTTCGTCCACTTCCGTGAATGTTTTGTTGCAAGAAACAGCTCAGTTGACTGATGAGGTAGTAGTAACAGCTACACGAGCATCGGAGAAAAGCCCAACTACCTTTACCACATTGGATAAGTCGGCCATTCAAAAGCAAAATTTTGGTCAAGACTTACCCCTCTTATTGAATTGGACACCTTCTGTGGTAACCACATCCGATGCGGGTGCAGGTGTTGGCTACACAGGCGTGCGCATCCGCGGAAGCGATGCCACGCGAATTAACGTTACCATTAATGGCATACCTTACAACGACAGCGAATCGCAAGGAACCTATTGGGTGGATGTGCCCGATGTGGCAAGCTCTACCCAAAGCATTCAGATACAACGAGGGGTTGGCACTTCCACGAATGGAGCGGGAGCTTTTGGTGGATCCATTAACATACAAACAAACACGCGCAACGATAAAGCGTATGCAGATATCATCAATAGTTATGGATCGTTTAATACACACCGACATACGCTAGGATTCGGAAGCGGATTAATCAACAACAAATTTACCCTGGATGGAAGAGTTTCTCTGATTAAATCAGATGGATTTATTGATCGTGCTACTTCCGACTTGAAGTCCTACTATTTCACGGCAGGCTACCATGGAAAGAAATCTATGCTGAAAGCAATTGTTTTTGGTGGCAAGGAAATTACCTATCAAAGCTGGTATGGAATTCCTCAATCTCGCTTAAACAATGACATTAATGGCATGTTGGAAACGGCTGCTGCTGAAGGCTGGAACGCAGATCAAACCAACAACTTATTAAATTCAAACAGCAGAACGTTTAATGCCTACACATACAAAAACCAGGTTGACAACTATGCGCAGGATCATGTTCAATTGCATTTCTCTCATCAATTCAATTCTGATCTTTCCGCCAATGCTGCACTTCATTATACGTATGGACGTGGCTATTATGAAGAATTTAAATACAATGCTTCTTATTTGAAATATGGGCTGGATACTGCTATTGTTAATGGAAAAAAAATTGGCTCCAGTGATTTGGTAAGAAGGCTTTGGCTAAAGAATGATTTCTATGGGCTCACCTATTCTGTTAAGTATGAAAAGGCTTCACTCTCTACTCAAATAGGAGGAGGCGTGAATCAATACATAGGCAATCATTTTGGTGAAGTGATTTCAGCAACCGGAATCAACACTCCTTATCAATATTATTTTAATAGAGGAAAAAAGACTGATTTTAATATTTACTGGAAAACTTCCTATCAGTTACTTGATAGATTAAGTGGCTTTTTGGATTTGCAATACCGCGGGGTTTCGTTTCATGCCGATGGAAAAGAAGTAGATGATTTCAATGTAGGTGGTAATTATAATTTCTTTAACCCTAAAGTTGGGTTCAATTATATCCGCTCAACTAATGACTTCTTTTATGCTTCTTATAGTGTTGCCCACCGTGAACCTTCACGAGATGATTTTGTAAATGCTTCTGGTCAACTCGCTAAACCTGAATCGTTGCATAATATTGAAGCAGGTTGGAAGTTAAAAAAATCTACCTCCCAATTAAACATCAATTATTACTTAATGGATTATTCCAATCAGCTGGTACTTACGGGCAAGTTAAACGATGTTGGCAATGCCATCCGCACCAATGTTGCCGATAGCTACAGGCAAGGTGTTGAAG
>JANXRR010000383.1 GCA_025356795.1 Bacteroidia bacterium | reverse complement strand
ATATCGCCTTTAATGATACTGAGCAGTTGAGGGATTTCATCAAGTGAAGTTTTTCGGACAAATTTACCAATGGCCGTAAGCCGCTGTGCATCTGGCAACAAATGCCCAGACGGATCTTTCTTCTCGTTCATGGTGCGGAATTTGATTACCTGGAATATCTTTTCGCGATATCCGGGCCGGGGCTGCGTGAAGAACGGCTTACCTCCATTTGCAACATATAACAACAGTGTGAGCAACAAAAAAAAAGGAGACAGCACTATAAAAAGAGTTATGCAAAATAACAAATCAAATGCCCGCTTTGCATAGCAACTATAGAACATGCAACGCTTTTTTAATCTCTGTAAGATATTGAATAGCTAATGTATTTCTGTCGAAATTGGCTTTCGCGAAAGCAAAACCATTCTCCCCCATTTCATTGCACCGGTTGGGGTCTTGTTTAAGCAGCTTGATCTTTGCGATGAGATTGGATGCGTTTTCAGGTTCTGAATAAACGCCACAATTTGCCTGCTCCACCAACGCACGCGAAACCCCATCAATCGCCATTAGCACAGGCTTCTTGCAAGCCATGTAATCAAATGTTTTATTGGAATAAATGGTTTTGAACGTGTCCACCTTCTTCAAAACAGAGAGGCCCACATTGGCAGCAAGTATGTACTTGAAAATTTCTTTTTTTGAAACAGATGGTAAGAACTGCACATTCTTTAGTCTTTTTGTTTCGGCATATTTTACTAGTTCTTGCTTTTGCATACCATCACCTATCAGTACAAACAGAACTTCTTCATCGTGCGTTTGCTCGGCAGCTTCTAACACCTGAATTAAATGATTTGCTACGCCATGCGCACCTACGTATAGCACAACAAATTTTTGATGCCAATTTAATTGCTTGCGAAATGTTGCTGAATCAAAATTTTTAGTCAACTCATCGGAAAGAGAAAAATCTGCCGCATTGGGAATAAAGATAATCTTGGAAGGTTCTATCTTTTTAAATCCGATTAGCTTGTCACGAAAAGCAGGTGTAAGCACATTGATTAAAAATGCTTTTTTATAAATAAATTTTTCAAGCCAATAGGAAATACTGATTATAAATTTGTTTTTCAAAACACCCGTTTCTATGGCAGACTCTGGCCAAAGATCACGCACTTCAAAAAGATAGGGCACTCGTTTTACTTTAGAAATCATCCATGCCAAAAAGCCAATAAAAAGTGGTGGCGAGGTGGCTATGACAATGTCAAATTTTTGAGAACCTAGTTTTCGTAAAACCCCAAAAAAACCAAACCATACGAACGAAAAGTATGCCCACAAGCGACCTACAAAATTAGCGTTATAATCAGGCGATACAAAGCAGCGAAGCACAGTAAGATTTGGCTCGTACTCGCTTAGGTTATATTTCAGTCCTTTGTATTTATGGGGCACTTTACCTGTTACATAATTGACCATACCGGCAATCACTGTTATTTGATGGCCTTCGCGCACCCACACTTTGGTCATTTCATTGAAACGACTTCCGCCCGGATCTTCTTTTTCCAAAAAAAACTGATGGATCAACAAGATGTTCATATCAAAATTTCTGTTACAATCTTGTTGTCCATTGTTGTAAACTCTATTTGCTCTGCAGCTTCTTTCACTCCATAGGTAGAAGAGTAATACACCGATTTTGTATTCCTCTCTGCATCGCTCTTAATTGATAAGGATTTTAGTTGCGGATGGACATGCCAAAGTTGACGAATTCTTTTTCCAGGGATGCCCAATATCGAATCACTTACATTGATTCGGAATTTTACTTTATCAATTTCAACTATACGGGTATGTTGAATATTACCCAGACTTTGGAATGCATTTATGGATCCTTCAAAAATAATTAAATCGCTGCTCTCTTCCCATCCGTTAGTAACAGCCTTTGTCCAGTCCCACCAAATAAAACGCGAGCCTTTTTCCATTTGATCTACTTCACCAACCATGACTGTGTTATGAGACTCTGTTCCAAAAAAATAGTTGACCAAGGCAGGATCCGTATTGTATTGATAGGAGCCAGCATCGCGTAACAGATTTTTTCCGTTCTGCCAAAGATCAACATGCAAATTGTCAGCTTGCGAAGGCCTATCTTTGTAAGTAACACACGTAATAAAAACCAACAACGAGTTTCGCCTGTACACATACAATCTACCTTGGGGAAAAGAATACGTACCCTCGTTGATCTGCAAGCTGGAAAAATTCCTTTGAATGTTTTTCTCATTTAAGCCAAACCAGGTGCGATCTTCAAAGGATGCTGAATACAAATTCGATCCCGTTAACAAATAATGAAGTGAATCTAATGATGGTGAGAAATTACGATAATCTTCATTGTTCCAATTAAAAAAAAGTGAGCCATCATTAGCCCCGTAATTGGGCAACTCTCCAGAAATAGTATCTTGACAGGTAGCCAATAACCGAACGGATCTATACGCGCGTTCATACACGTTGCTGTTAAAGCTTTCGCCATGCAATTTGCTTAATGAAAAAGCCCACGTTAGCAATTGCACTGCTACCCGATGATAATTGAAACTAAACTGGAGATACGAACCGTCTTCGTAGATTTGATAACATATTTCCTGTGCTAGCCATTTTTTGCCCGACACTTTCCATTCTTTGGCTTCCTCAAAAAAAGGAAACAATAAGCCTGCCGTGTACAATGCGAGGGTTTCGGTAATGGCATGGTTGTTTCTCACAGCAATGCGCGAAAAATGAATATTAGATCGAACGTGTTTTATTTGCCAATAGATAGAAAATATT
>JANXRR010000377.1 GCA_025356795.1 Bacteroidia bacterium | reverse complement strand
GCAATAAGTTAACAATGCCCATGGCAACTGTAATTCCCCCTAAAAAAACGCCTGTGGCATTCATTAAGCCAGACCATATAACGGCTACCCAAGGCTTGAGCGAATTAGTATAAATTACTGTGGCTACTGCATTGGCAGTATCATGAAAACCATTGACAAATTCAAAACCACACGCAGCAATTAGGCAAACAATGAGGAGTATTGTATAAGATATGTCTAAATCAAACATGCGGAAATATTTATAAAATTTGGTTAAAGCTAAACTCCTTACTTGTTTCAAAGTTAACAGCACATTACAAGCCCATTGTTAAGCCAATGTTAATTTTTACGGGGCGCATTTGCACTTGCCACCATTAAAAAATTGATTTTTAGAATGGGAATAGACTATTTTTAAATTTTATAGGCACCATGGAGATTATACTGGCAGAGGAACAAGTAAAATTATGTTATCAAAAAGCGATGTGGCTGCCAGTACACAAAACGTTGCTCATTAGCGATTTGCACTTGGGTAAAATAAACCATTTTAGGAAATCGGGCATTGCGGTGCCCTCTAAAGCAAACGATAAAAATGTAGAAGCCTTGATTGACCTCTTTAATGAAACAAAGCCAGAACGGGTTGTTTTTATGGGAGATCTATTTCACAGCTTTTATAATGATGAATGGGAGGTGCTGAAGCAAATACTAAAACATTTTGTTTCCTGTTCCTTTGAATTGGTAATGGGCAACCATGATATTTTAGGATTGTATCAATATGATCGGCTTTCAATCAAAATCCACGAACGCGTTCTTACCATCAATTCCATGTTGCTTTCGCACGAGCCGCTAGAAAATATTCCTTCCGGATATTATAATTTGGCAGGTCACATTCATCCGGGTATCCATTTAAGGGGAAAGGGAAGGCAATCGCTTACATTACCATGCTTTTATTTTGGCGATCGGCAGGGGCTGCTGCCTGCCTTTGGTTCTTTTACAGGATTGGCCTGCATTAAGCCAAAGAAAAATGACAGAATTTATGTTGTACTTGAGAAAATTGTAAAAGTGTTGGATTAAACCTGATTGATAAATCTTGAATAATCAACTATGGAAAAATGGATGGTTTATGCTTTGCTCTCAATGTTTTTTGCAGGTATTACTTCGGTGCTTGCTAAAATTGGCTTGAAGGAAGTTAGTGCCGATATTGGTTTGGCAGTGCGCACGGCATTTGTCTTTTCTTTTATTGCTATCAATGCGGTTGTCTTTCAAAACGTAAATGAATTTCGGCTGCTTTCAAAAAATTCTATTTTGTTTTTGGCCCTCTCAGCATTCACCACTGCACTTTCGTGGATATTTTATTATCGCGCCATGAAAGTAGGCGAAGTATCATACGTAGCTTCTATTGATAAAGGCAGCATAGTAATTACACTGCTGCTATCATTTATCTTCTTGCGAGAGCCCATGTCATTGAAATTAATTTTGGGGGCATCATTAATATTGTTGGGGTTAATAGTGCTTGTTGTAAAATAACAGCTTAGCAATACGCAGCCGCCTATTAACGTTTTCTCCGTTTAGGCCCTGGTGCTCCGCCTCCTCCTGTGCTAAAGATCAGGCCAATCGAAAATTCCAATCCTGTAAAATCTACTTTCGCATCTTTATAGTCTATCAATTTTGTTTCTAATGTAGAAACACCTCCCGTGTAAGTTCCTGTTAGTGGAAGGCCAGATTGCCCTGCCAAGTAATTTGTTTCAATGGATATACCCAATTGACTGGTTACATTCACGGTAAGTTCAACTCCGCCAAGGTAACCAAGGCCAGGTGAATTTTGGAAAGAGAAATTGGAATTGGCAACCGTCCATTTCTCTAAACTGCGTATAGCTTTATCAATATTACCGGCATTCAGATTTTGATCGAACCCATAAAAGAAAAATCCCCCTCCTTTTATATCTAACGACATTCGTTTGCCAGTAAACCTAAGCACCAATTCGGCAGGTACAAACACAGTGAAATTGGGACCTATAAAGGATTCATTATTGCTAAGTGGCGTGTTTTTTACAGCTAAGCCAGCCATGCGATAAAGTGAAGCTCCGGTTTGAAAAACAACATGATCGTTGAAACTAAACCCACTTCCGCGAATGGAAAAAGGGCTTATGGGTGTGGAGAACGAGCCGTGGCTAGGCACAAAATAAGAGAAGGAAAGCCCCACATTTTGAGCGTGAAGGCCTGTGCTAAAAATACAAAGCGAAAACATAACCAAAAGCTTTTTCATTTTTGAAATCTTAAGATGCAAAAATACTCCATTACGAAACCTAAATAGGCTGATTGGTGAAGTAAACCGAACTTTTCAGACTTATCAAATGCTGAAATCACCCTACTTTCTCTGAATTACAGACTTTCAAATGCTGAAATCACCCTACTTTCTCTGAATTATGACCTTTAAACTCTGATTTCGTCTCATTTACTCTGAATTATGACATTCATCGAAATAAAATACCGGATTAAAGTAGAAAACATCCGAATTAGGACAAATAGTGATATTAAATAACGAAACTCAGTATATCATATGTTTTCGATCAATGAAACCTAAAGTCTTTACCCAGTAAACACCGTGGAGGTTTCTCGCCTCAATTAAACTGCTTACTTTGCCACCACACCATCTAACCTGTTTATGTTACGCTTCCAACTTTTACTTCTCATACCCATCCTTTTCGGTTGCTCTAAATCCCAACCAGCCGATTTAATTATAAAAGGCGGCACTATCTATACCTCAAATGAAGCACAGCCCACCGTAGAAGCAGTAGCGGTAATTGCCGATACTATTGTGTATGCTGGCACCCTTGCAGGATTGAAACCCTTTAAAGGCAAGAACACAAAAGTACTTGATTTAAAAGGCCAGACCATGACAGCAGGCTTCATTGAAACCCACGGCCATATTATGGGCTTGGGCTACAGCGAAATGAATCTGGATCTAACCACCGTCCAAAATTATGAAGAGATGGTGGTAAAAGTAAAAGAGGCCACTGCCAAAGCCGAACCCGGCCAATGGATATTTGGGTGGGGCTGGCACCAGGATAAATGGAACAAAAAGCCTTCTAAAGTGGTGAAGGGATTTCAAACGCATGAATTGCTGAGCGCGGTTTCACCAAACAATCCTGTAATATTGGTACATGCCAGCGGCCACGTTATTTTTGTGAATGCCAAGGCCATGACATTGGCGGGTGTAAATCAACTTTCGGTAGAGCAATTCAAGAAAGATATGGGCGAAGGAGGCGAAATTGTGAAAGACGAATTGGGCAATCCTACGGGAATATTCAATGAAAATGCGCAACAGCTTATCAGGAAGCTCATACCGATGGATTCCAAAGAAACACGCACCAAAGCCTTATCGATGGCCCTGATGGCATGTTTAAGAAATGGCATCACCACCTTTCATGATGCCGGTGCCGATAGTAGTTCTATATCACTTTTTACGGAGTTCAAAAACAATAACAAGCTCGATGTGCGCTTGTACGTAATGTTATCACCCGCCAACAAGCGATACCTCCACAATTGGTACAAAAAAGGTCCAGAACTTAATAAGCAACTTACCATTCGCTCCATAAAACTTTACAGCGATGGTGCGCTGGGCTCGCGCGGGGCGTGGTTGCTCCAACCATATTCTGATGAGGCCACTTCCGTGGGAATGGCCACAATTTCGATGGACACCGTGCTAAAAATTTCCCGCGAAGGGTTAAAATATGGTTTTCAAGTTTGTACCCATGCTATTGGCGACCGCGCCAACAAAGAAGTGCTCGATCGTTACCAAACCGCCCTCACTGAAAATCCCATAAAGGCAAAAGACGCACGTTTTCGCATTGAGCACGCTCAACATATCAATCCAA
>JANXRR010000303.1 GCA_025356795.1 Bacteroidia bacterium | reverse complement strand
GGTTCCCTACACAAAACCATAATATCTAACGGATCATGATCATCGCCTAACGTTTGAGGGATAAATCCATAATTAGCCGGATAATAAACAGAGGAATATAAAACCCGATCCAATTTCAATAATCCTGTTTCTTTATCTACTTCATATTTGGTGCGCATGCCAGTAGAAATCTCTATTATCCCATTAACAAATTCTGGAGGATTAGAACCGGTTGATGCTTCGTGCCAAGGGTGCTTGATCATATCTTATTTTTTGGAAAGTTAAAGTTAGCATCAAACCTCAAAACAAAAAACCCGGCTTTCGACCGGGTTTAAATATCTGCTTGATCGTCTATTTCTTTACCTCTTCTTTCTTTTCGTCTTTCTTCTTTGCCACCTGTATCTTATCACCCTCTTTCAATCGTTTAGAAACAATTAAGAAAGGCCCAGTAACTACTTCCGTGCTATCTTTAATACCACTTAAAATTTCAATATTATCATAGTCGCTAATGCCTGTTTTCACTTCAATCATTTTCGCTATCCCCTTTTCATTCACAAAAATAACCACTTTGTCTTCTTTCTTCTCAACAGGTTTTTTATCAGAAGTAACGGTTGGCGTTCTGCCATTGTTGTTATTTTCGACTTTTTTCGCTTCTCCCTTTTCATTTCTTGTTGTAACAGCTGCTAACGGAACTGAAAGCACATTTGCTTTGCGTTTAGTTATGATCTCGACACTGGCTGTCATTCCAGGGCGGAAAGGGAACTTGTTACCAAGCTTTATCAAATCTTCATACGATGAACGAAGAATAAGAATCCTGACTTCAAACTCAGTAATAGCATCTGCCGAAAGTTTATCTTTGGCTGTGTTTGCAATATTGGTAACAATACCTTTGAACTCTTTATTGATAGATGCATAAGAGTCTACATCGATAATCACAGTATCATTCAAATGAACACGAACAATATCATTTTCATTAACGTTTACACGAACTTCCATTTTATTTAGATCAGCAATACGAAGCATTTCGGTACCTGTCATGGTGGCTGTTCCCACTACACGTTCACCTTTCTTAACATTCAATTTAGACACGATCCCTTTCATGGGAGCTACAACGGAAGTCTTACGCACATTTTCACTAGATTCCCTCACGGATGCCTCTGTGCTTTTAACAACAAATTTTGCCGCTTCTAACGATTGCTCTGCTGAAGCCAAATTATTCTTTGCCACTTCATAATTCTGTTTAGCCAATTGCCAGTCAGATTCTGAAATTACTTTTTCATTCCATAATCTTTCTTGACGTTTATAATCCGCTTCTGAACGGATGATCTGTGCCTTTGAGCTTGAAAGACCCGCTTGAGCAGAAACCAAGTTAGCTCGCTGCTGACTAAGGCCAGCCTCTGTTCTTTCTAATTGACTTAACCATACGTCAGGGCGGATTTTCACTAACACATCTCCTGCCCTCACTGAATCGCCATCTTCAATGTGTAACTCGATAATTTCACCTGAAACTTCGGGAGCTAATTTTACTTCTATAACGGGCTGCACTGTTCCACTAGCACTTACTTTTTCAATGATAGAAGAACGGCCAGCCTTGGCGAGTTCTACTTCTATATCTTTCGACTTACCAATCCATCCCATGGATTTGCCAGCCACTAAAAAAAGAATGATTACCACCAAGCCTCCTATGAGGTAATAAACAATTTTGTTGGATTTTGGTTTTTGTTTTGCCATTAGTTCTAAGTGTTAATATAATTTATAATTCGAGTGGTTTACCTTGATAAAAATCGAGAAGCTTCTTTTTAAATATGAAGTTGTATTTTGCTCTTGCTAAATCTGATTTTGCTCTGAAGAAATCATTTTCAGAAACCTGATATTCAACAAAACTAGTGGCTCCATTTTCAAAGCGTTGTTTATTCATTCGATAAGCCTCTTCTTGAGCGTTGACTTGTCTTATCGATGAATTATATGTTTTAGATGCAGAGAGCGCATCGTTAAACGCTGTTTCAATTGATTGTCTTAATGTGTTTTCTGTTTCTTTTACTGTAATATCGGCTAACTCCTTATTAACATATGATCGTTGAACAGAAGCTCGTGTTTGAAGGCCATTAAAAATCGGAATATTCAAATTAATACTTACACTTTTATAGAGATTATCATTTAACTGTTCAGTTTGAGTATACTTCTCGGCAATTTGAACCAGGTTAGGCGAATAGCCAAAAACTTGCTGGCCTCCTGCACTTCCAACAACGCCCAAGGGAGTTGATGTTAAGGAAACCGTTCCGTCTGGCTGATAGCGCGCTCCATTGTTTAGGCTCGAGTAATTTGATTGTGCTCCAGCAGATAAAGAAAGCCG
>JANXRR010000302.1 GCA_025356795.1 Bacteroidia bacterium | reverse complement strand
ATGCTTCCCACAAGGTTAAACGCTGCTTCAGGTAAATGGTCATATTCACCATCCATAATTGCATTAAAGCCTTTAATGGTATCTTTAATATCAACTAGTACACCTTTTAACCCTGTGAACGCTTCTGCCACATGGAAAGGCTGTGATAAGAAACGTTGCACTCTTCTAGCACGGTGCACCACTTGCTTATCTTCATCACTTAACTCATCCATACCCAAGATGGCAATTATATCCTGCAGTTCTTTATAGCGCTGCAAGGTGCTCTTTACACGTTGTGCGCAATTGTAATGCTCTTCGCCTACAATATCGGCACGCAAAATACGGGAGGTTGAATCCAAGGGATCCACCGCAGGGTAGATTCCTAATTCTGAAATTTTTCTTGACAATACGGTGGTTGCATCTAAGTGAGCAAATGTGGTAGCAGGGGCAGGGTCAGTCAAGTCATCTGCTGGCACATAAACAGCTTGCACGGAAGTGATAGATCCGTTTTTGGTAGAAGTGATACGCTCTTGCATAGCACCCATTTCGGAAGCCAGTGTTGGCTGATAACCCACGGCTGATGGCATACGGCCTAAAAGAGCCGATACCTCAGAACCTGCCTGTGTGAAACGGAAGATGTTATCAATAAAGAAGAGAATGTCGCGGCCTTTGCCAGTTCCGTCTCCATCGCGGAAGTATTCAGCAATGGTAAGACCAGAAAGGGCCACCCGAGCACGGGCTCCTGGAGGTTCATTCATCTGACCGAACACAAAAGTTGCCTTTGAATCTTTAAGTTTATTTTTATCAACTTTAGAAAGATCCCATCCCCCCTCATGAATTGATTTTAAAAATTCGGGCCCATAATCTACAATACCTGCTTCAATCATCTCACGCAACAAGTCATTTCCTTCACGCGTACGTTCGCCAACACCGGCAAATACAGAAAGACCAGAGTAGGCTTTCGCGATGTTGTTGATCAACTCTTGAATCAATACAGTCTTACCTACACCAGCCCCACCAAACAAACCGATTTTACCGCCTTTTGAGTACGGCTCAATCAAGTCGATAACTTTAATACCTGTGTACAAAACTTCCTGAGAGGTTGATAAATCTTCGTAGCGAGGAGCGGAGCGGTGAATAGATAGGGTTTGCTTTCCTTCTGGCTGTGCAATCCCATCAATGGCCTCACCAATTACATTAAACAGGCGGCCTTTAATATCATCGCCTATGGGCATTTGAATGGGCGAACCAGAATCAGTAACCTTCATGCCTCTAACAAGGCCTTCGGTACCTTCCATGGCAATGGTACGTACTCTATCTTCTCCTAAGTGTTGTTGAGTTTCAAGCACCACGCGGGTACCGTCTGCCTTTGTAACCTCTAGGGAATCAAGGATGTTGGGTAACTTGGTGCCTGCTTCGTCAAAAGCAACGTCAACCACCGGACCAATTACCTGAGTTATTCTGCCAATATTTGCCATTTTATGATTTTTGATTAAAATTCTAAGTTTTTGGTTGCCTGAAAAGATTTTTTCCAATCCTCTGTTTCAATAGTTGCGCAAAAGTAGTGTTTTCGGGCGCATTGCCAAAAAACAATTTCTAAAAAACCTGATGATTTTCATGTTGAATTATCCGCAATACAGGGCTAGGCTAATCCTGCACTTTTTAGTTCTATCCTAAAGGTGGTGCCTGAATTTTCTTCCGATGATTTCACGAAAATTTTGCCCTCGTGATACATCTCTATAATTCTTTTGGCCAAAGCCAACCCAAGCCCCCAGCCTCTTTTTTTGGTGGTGAAGCCAGGCTTGAACACACTGGTTATGTTTGATTTTGGAATGCCTTTGCCTGTATCGGAAATGTCAATAAAAACGCGGTCTTCATTGCCTCTCAATATTTTAATAGCAATAGTGCCAGAGTTGCCCATAGAATCTACTGCATTTTTGCATAGGTTTTCTATTACCCATTCAAATAATGGAGCGTGCACGTGAGCTAAGATGGTTTCTGAAAGCGTATAGACTTCGAAATTGATTTTTGACGACACCCGGGGTTGTAAATAACTCACCACATTTGAAATTAGCATATAGATATTTTCAGATTTAAGCACCGGCTTCGAGCCTATACTTGAAAAGCGTTCTGTTACTATCCGAAGCTTGCGAATGTCCTTGTCCAATTCTTCTACAATGCCTTTATTTTTTATTTCCGGATCATCGCGCAATACCTCAATCCACGCCATTAAAGAAGAAAGTGGGGTACCCAATTGATGGGCGGTTTCTTTGGCCAAGCCTACCCATACTCTATTTTGTTCTGATGCTTTTGAATAATTGAAGGCGAGAAATGAGATGAAAACAAAAATGGTAATAACTGAAAGTTGAATGTAGGGATATGCAATTAGCTGTGTCAGAAGCGAGGAGTTTTTATAGTACACAAAGTTTTTGCCGTAAATTATATTGGTAACTGGATCTTTAAATATAATTTCAATTGGGGGGTATGTGTTTTTCATGGAAGCCAATGCCAATTGAAGGAGCGCGTCTTTTTTTGATTTAGAAAGATTGGAGTCTAAGTCTATGTTGTTTGAACTCGTAATTATGCCCTTGTCATCCACTAAAATTACCGGTATTGATTTATTCTTATTGATGATTTCTTCGGTGATAAATAGAAATTCATTTTGATTGTCAGTAGAAGCATATTCGAGGGCTTTCGCCAAAAGATTAACCTGATTGCGTTCTCGTTCTTTTAGTTGACCTACTAAAATATTGGTGTAGTAAATAGAACTGATGCTAATAATGGAAGACACTACAAGGATGATCCATTTAAGGTTGGTATTATCTTTATAGAACTCCATCGAAGGCAAAGGCTTCATTGCTACAGGTGGTTGATTGGACAATAATGTAAACAAAAAAACCGGATCGTTATATCCGGTTTTTTATTTGATTCAAAAAAGTGATTACCCCTTTTGCATAAACCATTTTGCAAGCACTTTGTAATTCACTTTAGTGCCACTCATTAAAATACCCACACGGTAAATTCTCCCTGCTACCCAAGTGGTGAAAACAAATCCTGCGATAAGCAACACCATAGAAAGTGCCAACTGCCAAGCGGGAACACCAAAGCCTATACGGCCCATCATGGCTATGGGTGATGTGAATGGAATAATGGAAAGCCATATACTTACTGTTCCATGTGGATCTTTAAGGATGAACATAAACAAACTCATGTAGCTAATAAGCAACGGAATGGTAATGGGAAACATGAACTGCTGGGCTTCTGCTGGGCTGTCAACGGCAGAGCCAACAGCGGCAAACAAAGCTGCATAAATTAAGTAGCCTCCCAAGAAATAAAATAGAAAACTAAAAAGTATGTAGCCCCAAGGTAAATTCATTACTTCGCCAATCATCTTGGCAACTTTTGCGGGTTCTTTCTCAACTTGAACGGCAGCAATTTTGTTATTTTTTTGAATCTGTTCCATGGCTTGTTTCTGTGGAGGGTCTATGCCGAAGTATCCAAGCACACCAAACGTTAAGGTGCTCATTAATATTATCCATATTAAAAACTGCAAGAGCCCCACGGAAGCTAATCCAATTATTTTACCCATCATCAATTGAAATGGCCTTACTGATGAAACAATTACTTCCACAACTTTACTTGTTTTCTCTTCAATAATGCCTTGCATGATTTGCGCACCATAAATAAAGATGAACATATACATCAAAATTCCACCCGCCATACCAATTCCAAAAAGTATTCCGCTGTTGCTTGATTTCTCTTGACCACCTTCGCTCAATTTAACTGTGTTGATGCTTACATTGGTCTTAAGGCTATCCAATATTTTTTGCTCAATGTTGAGTTGTAGCATCTTCTTCTCTTTTATCTGCGTTTCGAAAATCCGCTCTATTCCGCCAACATCATCTAGGCTTGGATTTACCTTGGTGTAAAGGGTAATGCCTGCTGGTTTTGATAGTTCATACTTAGGAATGTACAGTAAACCAAAATCTTCCGATTGATCAAAGGCTTTTTTGCCTTCATCCAACGAGCCGGAGAAATTTTTAAAAACATAAGTAGAGGTGTCAGGGGCGAAAGAACCACTTTCATCGATATAATGGATTACTTCTTTTTTAGAATTCTTATCCGATTGTTTGGCAATATAAACTAGCAGGCCAATGATAGCTGGAAAGATGAGCGGAACAAAAATGGTTGCAATCAAAAATGATTTTTTCATTACGCGGTTTAAAAACTCGCGTTGTATTATTAACCAAATCTTATTCATGGTTGGTTCCTCCTTTCACTAGGCTGATAAATATTTCGCTCATAGACGGTATTTTTTCTTGAAAGCTGTGAACCTCCGTAAGCTGGATCAACTCTTGGATTAGCTCATTGGGTCTTTTTACGTCTTTCATTTTTATGGTTGACTGGAAAAACGAATCTTCAATTTGTTGTTGATTCAGTAGTTCATAAGAGCCGTTTAAACTGAAAATTCCTTTATGTTCTACAACAAACGTATTGGTTTTAAATTGCTCTTTCACTTGCTTTTTGGAGCCTTCTAATATTTTTTTAGATCGATTGATTAACGCAATATGATCGCACAAATCTTCCACTGTTTCCATTCTGTGGGTAGAGAAAATAATAGTGCAACCTTTCTTTTTGAGGTCAAGAATTTCCTCGGTAATCAATTGGGCATTTACGGGGTCAAATCCCGAAAAGGGTTCATCTAAAATAATCAATCGGGGTTCATGCAGCACGGTGCTTATAAACTGCACTTTTTGCGCCATTCCTTTTGAAAGATCCTCTACCTTTTTATCCCACCAATCTTTTATTTCAAATTTCTCTAGCCACACCTTTATGCGCGCAAGCGCATCGGCCCGTGAAAGGCCTTTGAGTTGAGCCAAGTATAAAAGCTGTTCGCCTACTTTAAGTTTTTTGTAGAGGCCACGCTCCTCTGGCAAGTAGCCGATAATTTCAATGTGGTTTGGTTTAAGTTTCTCACCGAAAATTAAAATTTCACCTTCATCTTTGTTAATGATTTGATTGATAATTCGGATCAAGGTTGTTTTACCTGCCCCATTGGGACCGAGCAATCCGAAAATGGTATGCTCCGGAATGTTGAGGCTTACATCATCTAGTGCAGTATGGTTAGTGTACCGCTTGGTTACGTGTTGGGCTTGCAGTGCGTCCACAATAGTTTGTTTTTAAGTTTAGGTGTAAGTAACAAATGTAAAGAGAGAATTACAGGGAAGTTAAAAAAACGATGATGATTTATGATTTAAAATGAGTGAAGGCGGTGATGGGTAGAAAATCCTTCAAGGGTATTTTTAATGACCTCTTTCCCTGAAAACCACTTTTCCTACAGATACATCCAGATTAAATGTAAGCACATTTTTAGAGTCGTTAGAATAGGATGAATT
>JANXRR010000283.1 GCA_025356795.1 Bacteroidia bacterium | reverse complement strand
CTCTACTTGTGTATCGTTGTATAAATCCAAGTTGTGACGTAAGCTTAAATGCTCGACCTGTACTTTTAGCGTAACCCGCATTCTGTCCAACCCTTCCAATCTGATCCCGCCCAAGACTGTGATTTCGATTCCTCCATACTTGTAGCCGATGTGTTCGGCATTTGTGATATCAAGACTACGTTTCGGGGTGGCTTCCATAAATGTTTTGACTAATCAGTTATTAGCCAAAAGTATATAATTATAACTTATTAGTTATAATATTAGGCATTGATTTTTGACCTGATTGCCATATTCGCTATCAAAACTTAAATTTGATGACTTATAGATTATCAATGAAGCTCGGGGAAGCACTTAAAAAGGTACGCGAAGCCAAAAACCTTTCGCAGAAAGAACTTGCCGGATTACTGGGCATGGCTCAAGCTCAATACTCTCGCATTGAAAGCGGTAAAACTGATCCTTCCTTCTCGGCTGTGGTGAAGATTGCCAAAGCCCTGGGCGTTACGCTATCCGAACTCTTTTCTGCCGATGAGATTTTTAAAGATGTGAACGCCTACGATAAAACCCTGTTGGAAAAACTGCGACTTATTGACTCGCTGGATGAGGTAGAGAAAAAATCAATCTACAACATCGTGGATTCTCTTATCGCTAAGAAAAAACTCAAAGACAATCTATCTAATCTGGTGGCCTCTTAAATAGAAACCCAGCGCGTGGCTGGGCTTTTATTTTTCTTCTACTTTACCTGTTCCGGGTAAACCTCTTGGAACCTGTCTATGAGTTTATGGGTCGCTTTAACCAGGCTGTCGCTCTTGGTCGCTTTACCTACACAAAAGGCAATGTACTTTACATTAACAATGTTTCCTTCAGTTTTGCTAAATCCACCATCAAAGCCTTCTAGCGCATAAATTCTTGAAGAGTCATACTTGGTTATTTCTAGAATAGGTAATGTCAAGGAAGACAATTCTTCAGTGATTTCTCCCGATGAATTGACGTAATAAAATTTCTCATTCAAAATACCTTTTACTCTTGACAATTGAGTGTAGAGAACTCCGCTTTTCGGTATACGATAAATCCTTCTTCCATCTTTGTATTCTTTTTCTACACCATTCTTCTGATCGAAGACGATAGCAATGGGGCCTGTATAATTTTGCGGAATATAAAAAGTTTCTTTTTCTGCATTCTCGCCACAGCTTATAAACAACAAAGCGGCTACAATAATATAACTCAATGCTTTCATTCCTTTAATGGCTGTTGGTTGATGTATTACCGCTTTGTGGGTTCTGATTCTGGAACTGTTTATTCCAATCTTGTGGGGTAAAAGTCTTGCCTCCAACCTGAACACTTTGAATGTTTCCTTTCGAGTCGAACTTTATACCAATATTAAACTGAGACATAGGGCGGCTGTTGTTTCCTGGGAGTTGAGTAAAAGGGCCACTATGTTCATTGCCTTGTATCCCTAAAGGTTTTCCTGCGTCTGCACCGGACACACCCAAAAATACTCCGGTTCCGCTTTGGTCAGTAACATAAGTTTCATTGGCAGGAAACTTATCTCCTGTAACCGATCCAGAGAAAGTGGCCATGCTACCTTGTTCGCCCATTTCAACCACACCAACTTGCATCTGACCTTTAGCATCTATATCCGATGAACCAGGAACCTGACTATTATTCCCGCTTAAATGAAATCCTACATCTGCCATCGCAGAAGTTCCATTAGAGTATTGTCCACCCATGGTCGTACTCATTTCTGCTTCTGATCGTGAGCTCGTTCCTCTTGCAAAATTAGTTGAGACTGAACCTCTCTGGGAACTTCCGGTTTGAGTAATCCCGCTACCAGACAAATTAAGACCAACACTCCCCGATATCCTTGAACTGGCTTGTGGATTAGTTCCAAATTTTCTATTTGAACCATCTCCAGAAAATGTTCCTCCAAAAATATTGTAGGGCGCAAAACTGGCTGAGTGAATTGATACTTTCTCAAGTCCTTCTAGTTCAACATGCGAGGTAACATGATTTTCACTGAAGGCATACGGTGAGTTGTATACATACTTGCTTGCTAAAGGATCAACATTGAAGAACCTTCCAATATCAGGCTGATGATTCCGCCATTTAAAACTATCCCAGTTTAATCCAAGATCATCAGTGTGCTCTTGCCCTTGGAACTTCCATTTATTAGGGACGCTGTTCTCTCTACTGTAAGAGTTAAAGGTGAGACCAAACGGATAATAGTCTTGTGCCTGCACTACTTTTAAACTGCTGGTGGTTTTTATCTGCGTTATTTTAAAGTCATCAAAATACACATCGTAGTTGCTTTCGTTGCTTAGGTAAAAATAACCAAAGCCGGTTTTGTTTGCCTTAAACTTCATCTCCAGTTTCTCCCAGCCGTTGGCAGCGGTGGAGCTTATCATTTTAAACCCTACCTGCGGTGCGGTAGTGTTGGCTATGTTGGGGTCGTTGTAGTTCTGGTCAAACAAAATATAATTTAAATACGCATTGGGTTGCCCTGCGTTGCTGTTGGTAAGCCCATCCACCAGGCTGGGGTATCTGTTAAAGCCGGCATTGGCTGTGGGGTTTTCGCCTGCCGTTACGTTAAAGGTGGTCATTACCAAATTGAGCAAGCTGGGTATAAAATCGGTAGAGCTGCCGCCTGTGTTGTAGCGGGCATATACTTCCAACTTTATCGAGTCGCCAGCGGTTATGGCAAAACTTTTTGCAAGCCCCATCTGGCCGTTCAATTTTGAGTTCTTGGTTGGGCTGGGTGAGGTGCCATTGGCCACGGTGTGGTTATATACTGTATTGCGGGTGGTGGCCACATTTTTAAATACTGCCTCTTCGTTGATGGCCGCTTCGGTTTCCATAGTGGCCGTGTAGCTGTCTACATCTTGTAAATTTCCAAAGGCCACGCGGGTGTTGCCCAGGTGGTCTTTCAAATGATATTCATATTCCCAACCGCTGGGTTTCTTCATCGCTCTTCCTTCGCCTGTGCTTACAAAGGCAATTTGGC
>JANXRR010000262.1 GCA_025356795.1 Bacteroidia bacterium | reverse complement strand
GTGAACTAGAAACCTGATAATTCTTTAAATAGGATCCAACTACCCATGGCAAGTGTAAACCAACCGAAGGCTTTGCGCAACTTTATGCCAGGTATCTTTCGCGAATAGATATTGCCAAAATGGACGCCAATAATTGCAATTGCCGTAATGGAAAGTAAAAAGGGCCAATCCATAGGGGTAGTTAAAAGATCACCAGTGAAACCAATAAGAGAATTGATGGCTATTATAAATAATGAAGTGCCAGAGGCTGTTTTCATGGGAAGCCCGGTAAGAATAACGAGGGCGGGGATAATAAGAAATCCTCCCCCTGCGCCAACGAGGCCGGTTAAAAAGCCAATTACTGCTCCTTCTAAAATAACCGGGATGATATAAAAATGCTCGCCCCTATTTTTGCGTTCGCGTCTTCCCCGAATCATAGGAATAGAAGCCAGCAACATGAGAACGGCAAAGATGCCCAGTAACAAAAGTCTCTTGGTGAGAGTAAATGAATCACCGTGATAAATAATATTAGGAATAGAGGGAACGATCCATCTGCGTGTACTAAAAATCGAGATAATAGAAGGAATACCAAAAAGAAATCCGGTTCTGATATTCACCAAATGATCACGATATTTTGGTATCGCACCTACAAAGCTTGTTGCCCCAACAATGAAAAGCGAATAGGCCGATGCCAGCACAGGCTCAATGCGAAAGAGATAAACCAAGATAGGTATTGAAAGTATGGAACCACCTCCGCCCAACAAACCCAACAGCAACCCGATAAAGACAGCAACGATATACCCTATGATTTCCACGATTTCCACAGCCTCCACTAAAAAGCTTAAAGCTAAGGAATGAAATCTTGTACCTGTAGATTTTGAGCCGAAAAATCAAATTCTATGGATACAGTAGGCTGCAAGGCCTTCAGTTTAAAGGTATATCCACAAATAAAGTAATTAATGGCTGTAGCTAGTAGCCAAAAGAGAACTCAAAATTTGAAATATTATTTCTAAACTTAAAAATGATAACCTAATTAGCTTAATTTTACCCGGCAAATAATCACTTGTAAATTATTTGCCATGGCTCACGATCCTTCCAAACTACTATTTGAAGCCCTCACTTACGATGACGTGCTTCTGGTTCCTGCATATTCTGAAGTTCTACCTCGCGAAACAGATACTTCTAGTCAGCTAACAGCTTCTATAAAGCTTAACATACCTATTATTTCTGCCGCTATGGACACCGTTACCGAAGCAGATTTGGCCATCAGCATGGCCTTGGAGGGAGGCATTGGGTTCATACACAAAAACATGTCTATCGAGGCTCAGGCAGAACACGTGCGTAAAGTGAAGCGCTCACAAAGTGGACTAATTTTAGATCCTGTAACACTTCTTATATCAGCCACCGTGCGCGATGCTGAAAAAATAATGCGCGAGTTTAAGATTGGCGGTATTCCTGTAATCGATGAAAACGGAAAGTTAAGGGGCATTATCACCAACCGCGATCTACGCTTTCAAAAAGATATGTCGATGCCCATCGAAAAGATTATGACAAAAGATAATCTAATCACCGCTCCCGAAGGCATTACCCTTGAAAAGGCTGAAATCTTACTGCAAAATTATAAAATCGAAAAACTACCAATCGTTAATAAAAAAGGGAAACTTACGGGGCTTGTGACGTTTAAAGACATCCTCAAAAAGAAAAATAAACCCAACGCCTGCAAAGATGCTTACGGAAGATTGCGCACAGGTGCAGCAGTGGGGGTAACAAAAGATATTCTAGAACGGATTGAGGCTTTAAAGGCAGCAGGTGTTGATTTAATTAGCATCGACACAGCCCACGGCCATTCCAAAGGCGTGATTGATGCCGCCAAATTGGTGAAGAAAAGATATCCCGATCTAGTTATGGTGGTAGGTAACATTGCCACTGGTGAGGCCGCCAAAGCATTGGCCAAAATTGGTGCCGATGCAGTAAAAGTGGGTGTAGGCCCAGGAAGCATTTGTACTACCCGAGTAGTGGCTGGTGTTGGTCTGCCTCAGCTTTCTGCTGTGTATGAAGCAGCAAAGGCATTGAAGGGAACGCCAGTCAAAGTGATTGCCGATGGGGGAATCCGCTTTTCAGGAGATATAGTAAAAGCATTGGCCGCTGGCGCAGATAGCGTAATGATTGGGTCTCTCCTTGCAGGAACTGAAGAAGCACCAGGAGAAATTATTATTTATGAAGGCAGAAGGTTTAAATCCTATAGGGGCATGGGTTCTATCGAAGCGATGGAAGATGGCTCTAAAGACCGCTATTTTCAAGATGTGGAAGATGACATTAAGAAACTCGTGCCCGAGGGTATTTCAGGCCGTGTTCCCTTCAAAGGTTCGGTGGCCGAAATCCTCTATCAAATGGTAGGTGGCCTAAAAGCCGGTATGGGCTACTGTGGTGCCAAAAATTTGGAGAAATTAAAAAATGCCAAGTTTGTGAAAATAACCCCGGCAGGCATGCAGGAGAGCCACCCACATGATGTTACCATAACAAGGGAAGCACCAAATTACAGCAGAAAGTAGTTTAAGGCTTCGAGTTGAATTCTGAATTAAATTACTTGCAGCGCGTAGCTAAAAGCTCACAGCTTAATTAATATTGCAGTAATGATTAACAAAAAAGCCATGATAAGATTTGCCTTTCTAGGGGCTTCCTTGGCTTGGCTCTTATTGGTTTTTTCAGATGTAACCATTCTTTTTAGTGATATCAAAGGCCTACCGCCCGATTTGCCAGCCTCCCTTCCGCGAATCATGTTTGGCATTTATGTTGTCTCGCTTTTCTATTATTACAAGTTTAAAATCGAACAAGATGAAGCCTTGAACTTTACAGATTTGCTGTGGAGTGTTTTTGCTTCTGGGCTTGTGTTTACTGTTATTTCATTGGCCGTAAGGGCAGTACTGTTTCTTTTGGGTGATACAGCCATTGTTGGTCTAGACGTTTTTAAAGATATTATTTATCAGATCAATCTTGGGCTGTGGGTAAGTTTTCTTTTGGCTGCCTTTATTTCGTGGAAGCGTCTAATTCTATATCAAAAATCAAAGTGGCTCATACGCACTTGGTATGTTTTTGAGCTTAGCCTGTTTTGTGTATTGGTGTATGACAGTCTCAATATTAGCATTAGCGAGCTAGCCTCTGAAGTCGTCATTACCATCTTGGTTCTATTGGCTATAGTACTTTCTGCTAATATGAAATGGGTAGCTTATTTAAATTTTAAGCAAAAATGGACAAGTCTTTTGCTCTTGCTGCTAACATTTTTTTACCTCGGATATTTTTTTATCACAGTAATGAATTTGTCAGAAAGCATGACATCTAAATCTACGGCCTACCTCAGTTTTCAAAGTACCATATTTAACCCAGCGCTGTTCTTTTTTGTTGTTACCTACAGTGTTTTTTCCTTTTTGGTAATTCTGTTCAACTTACCTACTTCTTCTGTTTTTGAACAGAAACTAGAAGAAGTTGTAAACTTTCAGCGGATTAGCCAGTCGATACAAACGGAGCAAAATGAAGAAAGCGTTTATAATATTTTATTAGAAAGTTCGGTAAGCTCTGTTTTTGCAGATGCCGCCTGGCTTGAAATTAAAGGCGCCACTACAGATCATCGGTTCTTTACTTATAAAATTTCAGAGAAAGAAGCGACTGATATTCGCGATCATCTAAATGCCAAAAATATCCGGGGCGTATTAGATCAAGGAAGTGACAAAACAAAAAATCTTTCCAAGTATTTGGCACAATTGAAAGGCACTCGTTATCGCTCCATCATGTCATTTCCAGTCATCGTAAAAGAGGAAACAATAGGCACCTTGGCTTTGTTGAAAGAACTGCCTGAGGGATTCAATAAAGAAATGACAAGAATTGTTTCTGCCTTTTCAAATCAAGCAGGTATTTCTATTGAAAACTTTCGTTTAATGGAGGAGGCGTTTCAAAATGAACGCTACAAAGAGGAATTAAAAATTGCTAAGAACGTTCAAAAAAGTTTGTTGCCCGAGCGATTGGAAAAAGACAATGACTTTGAGATAGCGGCATTTTCAGAATCTGCCGATGAAGTTGGAGGAGATTATTACGATACCATTCGCGTCAACGATCATCAAGTAGCACTTATCATTGCCGATGTTTCAGGAAAAGGGACAACGGCAGCCTTTCACATGAGCCAGATGAAAGGAATTTTCC
>JANXRR010000250.1 GCA_025356795.1 Bacteroidia bacterium | reverse complement strand
GTATTCCTTTATGTTCACACATCCTGGAACTAAATTATTGTTCATGGGTTGTGAGTTTGGACAAACCTCGGAATGGAATCATGATAAAAGTTTAGATTGGTACCTTACTGAATTCCCTTTACACAAAGGAATTCAGGCTATGTTAACTGATCTAAATAAACTTTATAAAAATGAACCTGCGCTCTACCATTTTTCTTTTGACGCCCGTGGATTTGAATGGGTTGATTATTCTGATAGAGAGAATAGCATCATTGTTTACATGCGCAAAACTGACATGAAAGAAGATTCACTCATTGTAGTTTGTAATTTCACGCCAGAGGTAAGAACTCACTATAGCATTGGTGTGCCTTTTAGGGGTACCTACCGTGAGATATTTAATTCCGATCATCCAAACTATCAAGGCAGTGGCGTATCAAACAACGGATTTCTTTATACGGCACCTGTTAAATATCATGGTAAAGACTATTCAGTTTCACTAACCCTGCCTCCGCTAGCAATAACGGTTTTAAAACTTCATGAAGAGTTAGCGGAGTTTGTTATTGAATAAACCTTAATTGTTAATTAAATAGTATGTTGCCACCCAAGAAGAAATACATTTGTATACATGGTCACTTTTATCAACCACCCAGAGAAAACGCATGGCTTGAGGTAATTGAGGTTCAAGATTCGGCTCATCCATACCACGATTGGAATGAACGTATCTCTGCCGAATGTTATTCGCCCAACACTTCTTCTAGAATTTTAGATACTAAAAGTGTAATTACCAACATCATTAATAACTACTCCAAAATCAGTTTTAATTTTGGCCCTACTTTATTATCATGGATGGAGCTAAAAGATAAGACAACCTACGATGCTATTTTAGAAGCTGATAAAGAAAGTATAAAGTATTTTGATGGACATGGATCTGCCCTTGCGCAGGTCTATAATCATATCATTATGCCATTGGCCAATCGTAAGGATAAGGAAACTCAAGTGATTTGGGGAATCCGTGACTTTGAATTTAGGTTCAAGCGCAAGCCTGAAGGTATATGGCTGGCAGAAACGGCCGTAGATTATGAAACCCTAGAGGTATTAGTGGAGAACGGTATAAAGTTTACCATACTTGCCCCTCGCCAGGCAGCTTCAATAAGAAAAATCGGAAATGCAGATTGGCAGACAGTAAACGATAAATCGGTAGATACAAGAAAGGCCTACACCTGCTTATTGCCTTCCGGTAAATCGATTGTTGTTTTCTTTTATAACGGTGATGTTTCTCAAGCTATAGCTTTCAATGGTTTATTATATGATGGTAAACGCTTTGCGGATAGCCTGTTTAATTCGTTCAATGAAAATGATGGCGATACGCAATTAGTGCATGTTGCTACTGATGGCGAAACATACGGACACCATCATAAGCATGGCGAAATGGCACTTGCTTTTTGTTTAGACTATATTGAAAAAGATAAGCGCACCGCACTCACCAACTACGCGCATTTCCTCTCTGTTACAGAAATAGAGCACGAAGCTAAAATTATTGAGAACAGCTCATGGAGTTGCGTGCATGGGGTAGAGCGTTGGCGCACTGATTGTGGATGTAATTCAGGAGGTCATCCTGATTGGAATCAAAAGTGGAGAGGCCCCTTGCGCGATGCTTTAGATTGGCTGCGAAATGAAGTGACTATTATCTTTGAAAGAGAAGGCGAAAAAGTATTGCGAGACCCTTGGGAAGCTAGGAACGAATACATCAGCGTTATTTTGAAGAGGGGAGATGATGTGATCAAACGTTTTTTAAGGAATAATGCGCTCTCAGATACAGGGGCAAATAATGTTCTTAGAATGATGGAAATGCAGCGCCATGCCATGTTGATGTATACAAGCTGTGGCTGGTTCTTCGATGAAATATCGGGCATTGAAACAGTGCAAGTATTGCAGTATGCCTGTCGGGTAATTCAACTGGCAAGTCAGGTAGGGGGGGGAGATTTAGAATTGGGATTTTTGAAGCGCTTGGAGCTGGCACCCAGCAACGTTGCGCTCTATGAGAATGCAGCAACTGTTTACAAAAAATCGGTATTGCCTTCGCGCACCAACTTGCAGCGTGTAGGCATGCACTTTGCGGTAGCTTCTTTATTTGAAGATGAACCAGATTCACTCACCATCTTTAATTATAAAACATCTAACGAGTTATTTATCCGCAAAAAATCGGGTGAGCAAACGTTGGTATTGGGCATCACGAAAGTAAAATCTCAAGTTACACGCTCAGAGAAACGTTTTGCTTTTGCTGTTATTCATTTAGGCAAGCACAATATCATAGGTAATATCTCCTTAGATATGGAGCCCGATAAGTTTTCTGGCATGCAGTTCCGAATGG
>JANXRR010000219.1 GCA_025356795.1 Bacteroidia bacterium | reverse complement strand
AAGTTTAAGCGGTAAATAAATTCTTTAGAAGGTTTCATCAAAAGTATTTAGAACAAGTTAATCTTATGAAATATTTATTTTTTTCAATTTTCCTGCTCTTATTTCAATTTCACCTTAGCATAGCACAACCTGTTTCAAAATTTCCTGTTGGAGAAATTCGTGGGCCTTTTATCTGGAAGAGTAAAATTTACCCGGGTACGGAGCGGAACTATTGGGTATACGTTCCAAAGCAATACAATGCTTCAAAACCTACCTGTACAATGATTGTTCAAGACGGACTATCTCGTGCGGAGGGGTGGAAACTCTCTTCAACTCTAGACTCTCTTATTGCGCTTAAAGAAATTCCCGTAGTTATTGGAATATTTATTGATCATGGTAAAGTGTCGGCTTCTGTAAATGATAACTATCCACGCTTTAACCGAAGTTTTGAGTACGATGCACTGGGCGATAGATATGCACGATTCCTTTTGCAAGAAATACTACCAGAAGTAAGCCGTTCCTACAATCTTAGTACAGATCCGAATGATCGATCTATTGCGGGAGCTAGCTCGGGTGCAATTTGTGCATTTAATGCAGCATGGGAACGGCCAAATGAATTCCGAAGAGTGTTAAGCACCATAGGAACTTATGTTGGGCTACGTGGTGCAGATGAATGCGCCACATTGGTGAGAAAAACCGAACCCAAACCGTTGCGTATCTTTTTACAAGATGGAGATCATGATTTGAATATTTATGCGGGCGATTGGTGGACAGCCAATCAAACTATGCTGTCCGCTTTAACCTGGGCTGGTTATGAAGTAAATCATGCGTGGGGTAGTGGAGGTCATGATAGCAAACATGCACTCACCATTTTGGCCGATGCACTTATTTGGTTGTGGAAAGATTATCCAACACCGATACAGGCTCGCAAGAATAACAACCCCCAATTAAAATTATTGATTGACGGAGAATCATGGAAAGAAATTAAGTTGAATGATAAGAAAGTGGAAAAGCTTGCTGTAAACAAAAAGGGAGAAATTAGCTTTACAAATGGACAATCCATTTACATGATTGACACTAATGACACTACTTCTTTAGTTATGATGCTTAAAGGAGAAACGGGAGGTATATCGTATGCTGATGGTGTGCTGTATGTTGCTAATCTCAATCAACATAAGATTATTGCAATTGATGAAAACCATAAGATGACTGATGTGGTGCACCATATTACTGCAGATGTTTTAACCATTTCGAACAAAGGAATTTACTTTTGTGAAGCAACAAAAGCAAGAATAGGGTTCTACAGTTTTTTAAAAAAGGAGATACGATATGTAGATGCTCCTGGCTTGCCCACTGGAATTTCTATATCTTCTGATCAAACATTTCTAAACGTAGGCATTACCAATCACATCTTTGGCTTTTCTTTCAAGATCAATGAAGACGGCAATCTTGATTTTGGGCAAGATTTTGTTCACTATCATATTCCTTATGGTGAGCCGTTTCCAGGAGTAAATGGCATGGCTGTGGATACTGAAAACCTTTTATACGCGGCCACATCGTTAGGAATTCAAGTCTCCGACCAATTGGGAAGGGTTAATTTTATTTTTGCGGGCCCTTGTGAACAAATGTTGGATGTTAAGATTGGTGGCAAGGAATTTAACACACTGTATGTAACTTGCAACGGAAGATTGTTTAAAAGAAAAATCAATGCGAAGGGAATATTGCCTTGGCTTCCCGCGGTGAAGCCTCCAAAACCTGGGTTGTAATAGATGCATCAAATTCTATAAAAAATCCATTCTATTCTGTTTTTCGCCAGTAACTTTACCTATTTACTGCACTCACCGAAATACTTCCCAAGATAATCCATGAAGGTAATTCCCAAGTTAATCTGATCAAAAAAGATAATAAGACATCTTCCATCATCTTTGTATCTTTGAGATGGTTCTTCTTGTTTTCGTGATGAATTTTATACTTGTCAATCGTAAGGTATTTTTTAGCAGTTTTCTTCTGCTCCTGTTCGCTTTATCAAGCCGATCTCAACCAACGGTAGATAGTCTTTTACACGCTTTAGACCACACCATTAAAATAAAAGATGTATACGTTCAAGCCAAGCTTGGCCGCATTCAAAAATTGCACAGTCAGTTGGCTGCCATTCCCCATGCCCAGGCTTCTGCACAGTTTACTGTATACAATAAACTTTTTCATGAGTATAAAGTTTTTATTTATGATTCGGCATTCAAGTATTACACCCAACTTTTTAAAGTGGCCCGTAAGCTTAACGACCCCGCTAAAATAAATTATTCTAAGTTAAAACTTTGCTTTATCCTACTTTCTTCGGGCATGTATAAGGAAACGTTCGATTCGCTTAAAACTATTCGCGTGGCAATGCTTTCAGATAGTTCTAAGATTGATTATTACTTGCAAGCTGCTCGTGCCTATTTTGATTTAGGTACGTATAATGGCGATCCATATTACTATCAAAAATATACCAAACGTGGTCTTCAATTCCTGGATTCTGCACTCATGTATTGCAAGCCGAATTCATATGATTATTTCTATATGAGCAACTACAAACACATGACTCGTGGTGATATTGACAATGCGTTAATAGAAGTAAGTTACCTTCTACAAAAGTTGCCACTTACATCACATCAGCGAGCCATAAATACCCATCACTTGGGTAACATGTATTTGCGAAAAGGGGAAAATGATAAAGCGTTGAAAGCGTTTTTAGAAGCTGCCATTTGCGACATTCAAGCAGCGGTAAAAGAGAATGCAGCTCTGAACAGTGTGGCTAATATTCTTTACAAAAAAGGAGATGTTAAGAAAGCGTACCAACTCATTGAAGAAGCTATGAAAGATGCCTTAGATTACGGAGCTCACCAACGTAAAATCGAAATAGGTTCTATTCTACCCATTATTGCCGATGGAGAATTACGCGCTGTGGAAAGTGAGCGAAGCGTGTGGTTAATTTATTCTACAGCACTTACTATTTTAGGAGTTCTATTAATTGTATTTATTGTCATCATAGCCAACCAAGTAAAGCGATTAAAATTAGCTGAAGCTTCCATAACAAAAGCTAACATAAACCTGCATGAAATTAATCATCAGTTGCGCGAGGCTGATAAAATCAAAGAAGAATATATTGGCTATTACTTCAACATTAATTCAAATTATCTCAATAAAATTGAAGACGTGCTAAAAGCCGTTGATCAAAAATTAAGTGCGAAAAAATTTGATGACATTCGGTTTATTCTAGCCAACATCAACCTGAAGCGCGAACGCGAACAGCTATTTGTGAATTTTGATAAAGTTTTTTTAAAACTATTCCCCGATTTTGTTATCATTTTCAATTCGTATTTTAAAGAGGAGGACAGAATTGTACTTAAAGATAACTTGTTGTTAAATACAGAGCTACGGATTTTTGCGCTAATCCGACTCGGTATTAGCGACACCGAAAAAATTGCTAAGATTTTGGATTATTCTGTGAATACTATCTACACTTACAAAACCAAAGTGAAAAGTAAATCCTTGCTACCGAATGAGGAATTTGAGAAGAAGATCATGGAGATCATTACAGTGTAGTTAAAATCACTTATATTTTATTCATATTTTTTTTAACTCGCTTTGTTCAAAGAATTTGACTCTCAAGGGATTGGAATATCGGTATCGATAATATTTCAATATTCTTAGTTGATTAATTCACCTCAATTTTTCCGGATGGTTTCTTTGATGTGAATTAAAAGAAATACTATGGTACAAGAGCCGCATGTTGAACGCGATTTCCATTTTATTGGCAATGTAAAAAATGCATTTATTTCATATCTGTTGTCCAACCCAGATACCAGCCGAAACCTCATCGACTTACTCGTCATCGGGGTTGATGATTCGGCGGCCGCTGCCAATTCGCCCACTAGAGAATTCAGCCTGGACGACAGAAACAGAAGTTAATTTCCAATTTTTTTATCAACTGTTACAGTCTCCCATGACATTAACCTAGTGAGTAAATTAGGGCTCGAGGGAGGGAATTGAACCAAACAAGCCAATCGATAGAAACTAATCACCTCGTCCTTGGCATGCTTGAAAGCAGATACCCACTTGTCAACTTCCTCGGCAGTATTGCATGCGAACTGCTCAGCAATAACCAGTAATTAATCAGGAAATCGTGCATACTTTACACATGGTTATGAATCTTTTGAAAATCGAAATAGTCTAAGCGAATCCAATATGCTATCTATAGATAAACTCTAACAAAGCATGACAAAATTGATGTACTGCAAATAAGTTTGTACAATCGATTCTACAAATACCTCTCCTTGTCTGCTGTGATCCAGGCGATTGAAAATCCGCAAAA
>JANXRR010000208.1 GCA_025356795.1 Bacteroidia bacterium | reverse complement strand
ACTTACCTGAAATTAAAAAATCAAGGCTTAGACGAAACGGCAATTACTGAAAGAATGAAAAATCAAGCTCAAGGATCAGTTGTTTTAGCAATCGCGGCACTGGCTGGTTGTGTGGCGGTAATATTTGGATTCAGTTACATGGCAGAAATGTTCATTAGCCGTCACATCCCATAGGGCATATGAAGCATAGTCCGATCGAATTTCTTAGGTGTTTAAGGAATCAAAATTTCTTATCTCTATTCTGATGAATGTCCACTAACAGTATTTCTACCACGTATCAAAGTTTCTCCAAAACCATTTACAGTGGGTTTTACGATGGCTTCTGCTGTTGCACCCAATGGCAAAGGTCCTAATAAAAATCTGTGAAGTCCTGCTATAGCAAATGTTGTAGTGCTGTCTCGAAGGCCAGCCCCTAGAGGTGTTGCAACGAACATAGCCTTGTCGACAACCGCTTGACCTCTTTTGGCGAAATGGCCGATTGTACGAGCTGCAGCTTCTACTGCTGAATGATATATGGTTGATCCAATAAATTTTGACCTAATATCCATAAACTCCTCCCTTTAATTAATCCATCGTCAGCATTCAAAATAAGTTGCCTTAAAAATCTCTACAGCGCTTTTTTATTTATAATGTTCGCCGCCAATAAAGTCTCCAACAATAACGCCGCCAAACAACGACGCTTATTATTTGAACGGAAACTCTTATGATGACCAGTGAGTGAGGAATGAAATGAAAGATAATTAAGGCGAAATTAAGCAACAATCTTGAAAGGTTAACGATAATAACTATTATCAATCGTGTATTCCCAACGACTCTTTGGTAGTGACAAGGCACAACATGAGAATTAAACTTAATAAAGCACCTTATACGCATCCTGATAGGTTTAAAGCTGGACCGCCTGCTGTATTGGGAGGCACTCTTACAGGTAAAAAAGCCATACCAATAGCTATAGGTGTGTCAGGGATATTAGCTGCTGCTGTTGTTGGTGGGTATTTCGTAATGCCTTATCTTCCTATTACATATAAGGGCGTAACGTGTGTTGCTTCTGGAGGTCCATGCTCACCAGAAGATGATGGCAGCACAACAACTTTTTATGATATGAAATTCCGTCTTAAAGATGGAAGTCAAATTAATGTCTTTAGTAGCGGATACGTATTTGGTCCTTTAGAAAAAGAGCCTCGAATTGGCGATATATGCAGCATGGGAGTGAGGGGCGTTTATTTTGAGGGATTTTCCGGCCACTTGCGACATACACCAACTTTAAGCTCAATAAAGTGCTTTTCTCCAAACCCAAAGCCCTAGGTCAGAAGCTCCAAGCCCAATGCGCCTCCTTAACAACCAACACTCCCATAAATTCACCCAATATTCCGCTTCTTAAAATTGCCGCGTTATAAATGTGGATTGGTCCGCCGTGTGTGAAGAGGCGCTTTTACTACTACGATTGCCTCACCTGCTAAGAGCGATATTTCCTGAAAGCGAAGTTAGAAAATAGGCGTTAGTAAGTGTTAGGTAAGTGATAGTGAATAACGGAGAGCTAAATGAGTTGAATAATACTCAATGATATATACCAAATTAATAATATCAACTTATCCTATGGGCGTTTAGATTGAATTGATAAAGAACAGAAACGAATGATTACAGGATAGCAGTGAGCGTGTTTAGATTTGGAACAGTGCCATATTTTTGAAGCGTCATTATTGTAAATTTTCAACGCGCCTTTTAGAGTGAATCTATCAAGAATAACGTCATAGTTTTGGTCTCAATTAACACTCTCTGAAAAAATGAACCACTATAATTGATAAATCTCCTGAAATTAAGCAAAAATCAGCAACAAATATGTTTTTAAACCGATAACTCAAAGTATGGGTAAAGCGCGTATCATTCCTCAAGGCCAGATCACTTTATCGAAACCTTCAACTCACCGACCTGCAAATCGTGTAATGCCACCGAAGAGCTTTGATGCATCCGCCGTAAACTTGAAAAAGAACTTATGCAGCGATGATTGGCATGGGTTCTATCCAGTTGATCTTGATGCATCCTGGTTGGGCAAGTTAGCACTAAAATTTAGCAAACCAGGCACTACAGAAGCAGTCAAAATACATAAGACTGTCCAATTAAGTGAGGCACAATGGTATTCTTGGTTAGATGCACATGATATAGGCGTTATGTATTATGGCATGTATGAATTTTTAACAAAACGAAGTCCTGTTCCCAAACATGGCCTTCTGCTTGAAGTGGTTCAAAACGACCCAATAGTTTTGGCACATGGTACAACTAGCTTTTCACAAGGATCAGAAGATGCTCAAAGAATACAGACGAGATGGAATGATACAAGTCGTCAAAAGTGGGCCAGAATAAGAGGCGCGATGCTCGCTGGTGGTGTCATTCCTACTGATCTTCAATTGTTGTTAAATGAGACTGGTCGACTCGATGTTATTGATCCTGAAAAATTTCAGCAATCACTTGGAACGGAACATGCATCACTTATAAGACAGATGTTAGATGAAGTTGAAAAACCGCTTAAGACGCTAGTAAGAATAACTTAGAAAAGTAGAAACAAATTGTAAGCATAACCGATGTTTTTATAAAAAATTAACAGCTAGGAACTTCATGAAACTAGATATTGGAAAAGCCATTTTTGGACACGACTTCAAACCTACTGGACGTGTAATTTCGAAGGCTCATGCTCAAGTGCCTCTAACTGTATTGCTTGGTCATCGTGGCACTTCTGGACAATTCTATCTTGCTGAAGGAAGTCGAAGTTTAGTTGTTTGTGAAGCGAGTATCGATGGACGTAAAATATTTTTTCTAGGCGATAAGAGAGGATGTAAGAATGATTTGCGTCTTTTTGAATTACCATCAGAATTTTCGTTAGTAAAACTTGCTGTTAATACTGCTGAAAAAAGCAGCGCTGGCAAAGCTTCATCAAAATATTATCACATGTCTATTGGCGGTGATTTGGTATTCTTTGCGCCGCTGACATCCACGGACCTTGTTCTTCAAGGAGCTTCTTTTTATATGCTCGTTAATGAATTTGAAGGTCTGACTTTAGCTGAAGTTGTAGATAAGGTTGAAAGAAAGACTATTTTAGGCGCACTTTCAAAGACTGGAGGTAAGAGAGCGGAAGCTGCAAAGCTCCTTTATATTAGTGAAACCACACTTTGGAGGAGAATGACAGATAGAGGCATCTTATTCGAAGGTTCTGAACAGCCAACTGCTTCAATAGACATCGTAATTCCGCTGGAAACTGCCATTCTTAATGCAGAAAAAGCCGCAATCACGGCAACTTTAAAAAGATTTAATGGCTCTATAGAACAGACTGCACGAGCATTAAAAACCCATATTACCATTCTCCAAAGGCAAATTCGTCAATTAGAGATTGATATAAAATAAATGTGGAGGAGATCTTTTGGAGAGTTGGGTAATCAGTAGGCTAAAACTATAAAATATCGTATTTCCGAATTGCAGCAATTTTCAGAAATTAATCATCAACTAACCCAAACCAACACGTATTCTACAGAATACAGAAATATTCCTTTGTGTGAGAAAATAAACCAGTTTTCATGATAGTAAACCTTACAAGAGTTTAAAGACTGGTTCTAACATCAACAAAGGAGATTATTTATGCGTAGGGTCCTGCTTCTGTTCATCATGGGCATTATATTTTTGAGTGGTTGTAGTGACCAACCTCCATCATCAAAAGGTGGTTCTTTTGAGTCTTTAAAAATTGTTAATAATGGTGCCGTTTATCCTCAACCAATTCGCTCTACAACAACGGTTATGTCCAGCGGCAGCATCAGTTTTAAGAGTGAGAAAATTGACCTTGTGAGTGAAACGGTCTTAGAAACTGTAGGCAGCTGGACAAACGAGTTAAGCGCAACTGACTTGGAAGCGTTGGATAATTTGATTGTAGCCGCAAATCTTTCTAATCAAGGTGATGTAAATCTTCCTGATGGCGTTGAACCTTGTGTTGGAGGGGCTAATTGGGACGTGGACTATGTTTCTAAAAGTAATGTCCCAAATAGCTTCCTCATAAGCGGTGGAATTTTGTGCCAGCCTGATTTGATACCTTCTGATTTGAATTCTGTTTTAAAGAAGATCAGTGAATTCGAGACAACTTATGGGGCTGCCGTTAATTAATTGGCGTGAATCTAAATAAAATACATCA
>JANXRR010000182.1 GCA_025356795.1 Bacteroidia bacterium | reverse complement strand
AATTCCAACAAGGAAATAAACAATGGCCTTGGTATTTGGAAAACGGAGAATGCCAATGGCACTTATGATAGTAATGAAAGTTCCTATCTCTATTCTCCCACGTTCGATTTTTCAGCGTTGAGCCGTCCTGCCATTTCTTTTGCCATATTCCATCAATTAGTACTTGGTAATGATGGTGTAGTGCTTCAATATTCTAGCGATGGTAAAAATATTTCAGATCCTACAAAAGAGTGGACCGCCCCCGTTGATAATAGCAAACCAATTAAAGGCAATACTATAGGGAATCCTTTTGGTTCGGGTTATCAATGGTATGAGAACTCTTTACTTCAAGGAAAACCCGGAAATCAGGCAAAGGGTGACTACGGCTGGTCGGGCAGCTCCGGCTGGAAAGAAGCGAGGCATGCACTAGATGAAATCCCCGTAAGCGAGAGAAAGAACGTTACCTTCAGATTTGCTTTGGGCAGCACCGATAAACCAAAACTTGGGGGTGGCTTTGCCCTAGATAATGTAAGGCTGGGCTCTCGCACGCGCGCAGTGTTGTTGGAAAACTTTACCAATCTTGGCAATGAAAAAACAGACACTAGAAATAATGTGAAAACAACTATTGAGAAAGCAGAAAATGATATTTTGAAAGATTCCCTTGGTTCAGTAATTACAGGAATTGATGTAGTGAAACTAAATTATCATGTTGGTTTTCCGAATAACGATCCGTTCAATAGTGATAACCCGAATGACCCAAGTGCCAGGGCTCTTTTCTATAACATTACCAAAACACCTCGCGTGCAATTAGATGGCTTGTACAAAGGCGAGAAAGATAAGGATCAGTTGTTTTCTAAGTGGCGAAATGAATTTAAACTTCAAATGTTAAATTTAGCGAAAGCTGACATAGCTATTTTTGCCCACATTGTTGTTAATCCAGGCGATTCATTAGGTGCCATACGGGCCAAGGTAAAAGTCACTTCAAAAACAGCGTTATTATCTCAAGAAACCACCGTGCTCCAGTTGGCAATAGTAGAGCAGAAGGTTTCTTTAAGTTCGTTGAGTGCGGCACAAAAAAATCAGGTCCTCACGGGCGAAACAAATTTTGAATACATCCTCAAAAAACTACTGCCTTCTGCTTCAGGTTCCAAACTAATAGCCGATTTGCCCGCAGGAAGCTCGCAAGTATTTAATTTTGAATGGACTCCCGATTTCAAAAAACTTTATCCCAATGATCCAAAAATCCCGAAGCCTAACTTAGCAGTGGTAGCTTTTCTACAAAACGCTTCAACGCAAGAAATTTATCAAACGGCCATGGTATTGAACTTGGATTACCCTCCCGTTGTCACGGGATTGGAAAGTTTTACTTCAGACGATATTGTACTGTTCCCCAATCCGGCCGACAAGAAAATAAACATAGAGCTGCCCAGCGCCACCACGCAACCCATTTACATTAAAGTCATCGATCCTTTGGGGCGCGTAGTTATACTCGATCAGTTAAGCGAAGGCCAGCAAAAGAAAGTGATTGACAGCAGCGGGTTGAATGCTGGTGTTTACATTTTGCAATTGAGCGGGAAGGGTGAAAAACTAATCACCAAAAGAATGTTGATTGTGCATGAGGAGTAGAGAAGGGTTTTGATACACTTCAATGATATTTTATACTTCGTAGTGAACGCGTATTTTGGCTGCACCAATGCATTTTATTGCTTTACAAAATTCAATTGTAGCTAAAGGATAGAGCAAAGTTGCCCACCCCATAAGTTTGCTGCCCAGCAATGTAAAAAAGTTGCCCAAGGTTAAGCCAATGCTACCTAATAAACACGTTTGTTGCCCACCATTGCTAATAACGAGAGCATCAAACTCAGGCTGACACGAGCGCGAGACGCATGTTGCGAACGAAAGCACCCCGTCACTGCGAGGAACGAAGCAGTCTCATTAACTTACTTTGGTAACCATTCCTCCCGAACGAAAAGGGGCATGAATGCAGATCGCTTCGTGCCTGGCGATGAAGCCTCGGGAATCGAGAGGGTGCAGGGGCAGGGGTCAAGGGCGAGATTTATAAGAGCCCATAAATAAGCCTAGGCAGGCCTCCCACTAGCTTTGGGCTGCACCCACACCTTCTATTCCCAATGGCAAAAAAAAGGATAATTTTAAAAGACGGTTACTAATTTCGTGGAGAGGTTATTAGTTGTAATTAAAGTTCCTTTGAAGGCCAAATAAAAAAGGTTTAAAGGAGTTGCTCAAATGTTAAAGGAATTAGTAAATTGTCACTTATGATTAGAAAGTTACTTGCTGTTCTTATTGTTTTATTGCCTCTTTGGGTCAATGCTCAATATACTCTCAACTCCAACTCCTTTGCAAATGGTGTAGGTGTAGGCACTTCTGGAGCTTTTGCCCTTGCCAGCCAAGCAGGGCCACAAGGCAGTTTTTTACTGGATTTTAATCTTGGGCCTCCTCCTATAATTACTATTACCTCTTTCTCGCCCATTCAAGCTCCTATTAACACCCAAATTACCATTGTAGGGCTCAATTTTAATAGCACACCTGCCAATAATGTCGTGTATTTTGGTGCAGCAAAAGCAATTGCTAAAGCGGGAAGCACTATCACCACCCTGTATGTTGACGTACCTGCCGGGGCAACTTCTGTGACACCTATTTTAGTACAAGATATTGCCAATGGCTTAATCGCCAACTCACTTACCACTATTGTGGGGTCAACTGCACGGTTTTTCACCGTTACTACTTCGCCTCCGTTGGCTCTTTCTCCTGCTGGGTTTACTAAAATTGATTATGCTGTGAGCGGATTAAACTCCCCCAAAACAGGCGATTTCAATGGCGATACTTATCCAGATCTTATCTATTCTAGCACCAATCAGATTTATTTAAGCTTGGGTACCATTGCAGGTGGGTTTGGCGCACCCACCAGCGTAGGTGTGTCATTGTTAGCTCAAGTGTACATTGGGGGCACTGGCGATTTTAATGAAGATGGCAAGCTCGATTTCATAACAGCTGACCAAGGAATAAGTGCCACCCCTGGTAGTTCGATCACAGTATTTCTTGGAAATGGGAATGGCACATTTAACCCAGGAACCTCTTTTACCACTGGAGTTGGCCCACGCGACTGTGCCATCACCGACCTTAATAATGACAGAATACTAGATGTGGTAGTGACCAACCGCGGCTTTGATGCCAATCCAACACCCGTTGGAAACACCGTTAGTGTATTGCTGGGCGTGGGCGATGGCACGTTTGGAGCGAAAACAGATTATAACTCTGGTTTTACTGGTGGTGCCCCCGAACGCATTGTTGCTGGCGATTTTAACAACGATGGCAATGCTGATGTGGCGGTTTCAAGGTTATATCAGCTTCAGTTGGGAATACTATTAGGAGATGGAGCAGGTGGGTTAGGCACTTCAATTCCGATTTCAACGGGTGCTTACCCACTTGAACTTGGCGTGGGAGATTTTAATAATGACAATAATGTCGACCTGGTGGTGCAAACGGGCTTCAACGATGGCATCGTTCTCCTTACGGGAAATGGCAATGGCACATTTGCACCTTATAATACCTTAGCCTCTACCATCGGAAAATACAGAGGTATTATTGTGGGCGATTTTGATGGCGATGCCAACATGGACATTGCCTACAGCGATTACAACAACAATCAAGTGGGTATTTTCAGGGGCGATGGGTATGGAAACATTGACGTGGCCATAAATATTTCTACAAACCCTTCCATTCAGCCCAATGCGCTTGTTACCAGCGATTTCGATAGAAACGGAAAAGCGGATATAGCCGCCTTTACCACCAGCGGCAACGTAAGCGTGCTGCTAAACAACGCTCCCGCATTACCTCCGCCAACCATCAGTTCCTTTGGGCCAGCATTTGGCAACGTGGGTGCCACGGTTACAATCAATGGAACCGGTTTTAACTCAACCACAGTTAATAATAGCGTCTTTT
>JANXRR010000149.1 GCA_025356795.1 Bacteroidia bacterium | reverse complement strand
GTCAGGTCAGGTAACGGTAGATCAATCAGGTACAGTGGGAACTCCAGTGGCTTCTAACATTATCGCACCAAAATGTTTCGGTCAAGCCTCTGGTGCTGTCACTTTAACTGTGCCAGGGGAAACGGGAAATGTATTACAATGGTCTTTGGATGGTGGAATCACCGATCCATTCAAATCGTTTACTGCCGGAAGTCAAGTAACGGGTATTCCTGCCGGAACTGCGCCATTATTTCAGCAAGTAATCAGCGTGAGACGAAATTCATCAGACCCTTGTTTTGCTGCCGTTACGATCACAATGCCTGTGGGGCCTACAGACATCACTGCCCCTACCACCATCACCAATGCCACTTGCAACGGCAATGATGGTAGCATACTGGTTGGAACAGTTATCGGTGGAATAGCTCCCTATTCTTTCAAATTTGACAGTGTTGCCTTGGCGGGATTGCCCGCTAACAATACGTTTGCTGCGTTGAAAGCGGGTGCGCACACGCTCATCATTGCCGATGCAAACGCCTGTACAAAAAATGTTGTTTCCAATATTATATTCCCCGGTTTAGTGGACTTCTCTGTTATTGGAACTAATTCATCGTGTGTATCTATTGCCAATGGGTCAGTTACCGCCTTCATTCAATCAGTTGGCTCATACAAAATCGGAATTAGCACGAGCCAATCAATTATGCCCGCTGCTTTCTTTGATGTTACTTCTGACGGCTCTACACCTTATACCTTTGAAAAGTTAGCTCCTGCTAGTTACTCCGTGTTTGTAAAATCGGTAGGCTCTCAATGCCAAAATATAAAGCAACAAGTGGTTAGCAATTCTGTTCAGGATATTACAGTAAGTTATGCTACCTCTGCAGCTTGTTCTGGATCGAGCGGAAGCATTAGCATTAATTCAATTGGTGGTGGAGCTGCTTCTTCTTACACATTTAGCCTTGATGGTGTGTCTTTCCTTACGCTTCCCAACAACAATAAGTTTACAGGGTTGGCAAGTGGCGATCATATGTTCAAAGTGATTGATGCTGGCAGTTGCTCTAAAGATTTCATAATCAATATTCCAGCGCCAACGGCCATAGATTTTGCATTGACGATAAGTGCATTAAAATGTATTGAAGATAAACCTTCGGTTATTCTCTCGAGCTTGAAAGGTGCTGGGGTTGACTACACGTATCAAATACTTCAACAAGCAACTGTATTTTCATCGGGCACAATATCAACGGTGGCGGCCAAGGCGGATTTTAAGATTAGTGATTTGAATATTGCGCAAGGAAATTATCAACTTCAGTTGCAACAAAATCAATCATCTATCAATGGCTGTGCAACTCCGATTATTGCAGTCAAACCTTTTATCGTGACGGGCCCCAACGAGAAATTGGATACGATTTATACTGTTAAAGTTATATCATTGCCTGATTTCGCAACGGGCTCTTTAGCCATTGGCATCCGCGAAAGCGGAAGCAGCCCCTATGAGGCAAGAGTTGAACTCACCAAGCCATTCTTTGCCACTCAAGGCTATTTGCAGGACTGGACTAAAGCCATTAGAAATGCACAAAATTTAAAATTTGAGGTGCAAGCTAAGAATATGTTTGTCGGTGAATATTCAATTTCGATACGTGACGGGTTTGGATGTATCAAAAACTATGTTTCTGTACTCAATGCCGACCAAAGTATCTATATCCCGAATGTGATTACACCCAATGGAGATGATTTCAACGATGTTTTCTTTATTAGAAATATACCTAGTGGCACAGAGGTATTGATTACCAACCGATGGGGCAATGAAGTATACAAATCAGCTGACTACAAAAATGATTGGGATGCTAAAAATGTTACTGAAGGTATTTACTACTTTAGAATTAAAGCAGCCGATAAGGTATTTACTGGCTGGCTAGAAATACTAAGAGACAGCAAGTAGTTGGGCTATATCTTTTCTAGGAACGACAAAGTGTTTATTCCATCTGCATACTCATGCAATTCTGGAAATTGCGTTTTGCCAAAGGCTACACTTTGTGAATACCATCCTTTTGCTGAAGATATGCATTGAAGCCTTGGCTCGTTTAGTTTAATTTTTTCTTGGAGATCTTTTTGATCAACATAATATTCATAAAATAGCACAGAAAGAGGAGAGACCAATAGTTCATTTTCTCGTACCAACGAAAATCCGGAATCTAAGAAGGGAATTGTATTTACTATCAAAATCGACTTTTGATAATCATAGTTGTTCATGTATTTATGATGGTTACCAATACCCGCGAAGGGTTCAAATGCAGCTATTAATGCCGAGAAATTATAATGCTCAGGCACATATAGCTTGGAAACATTTCTACAACCAAGGCCGAAATAGCTAAAGATATCAATAGCTAGTTGCTCTAGCTCTGCAGTTGATTCTTCGCCCAAAATAACAGCGCACGAAGATCTATTTTTGCGAATAATATGGGGGATTTTTCTAAAATAATATTCAAAATACCGAGCGGTATTGTCGCTGCCTGTAGCAATTACAGCATCCACATTGTTAAGTCGATCTCTGAAAAGAATATTGTTTTCAAATCGAGGTTCAATTGCAATCAAGGTTTCTCTTACCCAATTCATAAGGTAAGTATCTTGATGACTCAGTTTTGCATGAAGCCGATTACCCGAAATTAGAATACATAGTAAATCGTGAAATCCTACTAAAGGGATATTTCCGGCCATAGCCACGCCTACATTTTTGGGGTCTTTTTTGGGGTCTTTTGTATTAAATGAATAGGAGAGGGTCCAATGGGTAAGGGCTTCATTATTCAAAAATTTAGCAATTCCATTTAAGGCAAGAGATATGTTTTCTTTGGTAAACCAAGGGTTTTCAACAATTGCATTATTACAAATGGTTTCTTTTTTGTTTGGATCAAGTGACTCTATTCGATTGCCTAACCTGCTAAATGCTTCTATTCGTTCTGTTAAGTTCAT